>JBDTQZ010000331.1:0-3701 GCA_039931935.1 Burkholderiaceae bacterium
AACGCCTCGTTTGCTTCGATGACATCGAGATCAGAAACCTTCAGCTTCGCACGTTCAAGTGCCTTTTTCGTCGAAGGAACCGGACCGATGCCCATGTACTTCGGATCGACGCCGGCATGACCGTAGCTGACCAGCCGCGCCATCGGTTTCAAGCCGCGCTTCTCCGCGACGCTGCGCTCCATCAGTACCACCGCAGCGGCGCCGTCGTTGACTCCGGACGCGTTGCCGGCGGTGACCGTGCCGTTTTCTTTGGCGAATATAGGCTTTAGCTTGGCCATGTCTTCGCACGTTGCACCGTCACGAAAGTGCTCGTCGGCGTCGAACATCGTCGCGCCCTTCTTGCCCTTGACCTCGACCGGGATAATCTGGCTTTTGAATCGACCTTCCCTCGTCGCAGTTGCCGCGCGGCGATGGCTCTCCACGGCGAGCTTGTCCTGCTGTTCGCGCGTGATGCCCCACTTGGTCGCCACATTTTCCGCGGTGACACCCATGTGAATCACGTCGAACGGATCGTGCAGTGCACCGACCATCATGTCGATCGTCTTGAAGTCGCCCATTCGCTGGCCCCAGCGTCCGGTCGGGAGAATGAACGACCCGCGCGACATGTTCTCCGCCCCACCGCCGATCGCGATATCGGCATCCCCAAGCATGATCGACTGTGCGGCGGAAATGATCGCCTGCAGCCCGCTGCCGCATAACCGGTTCAGGGTCAGGCACGGCGCACTCTGTGCGACTCCACCATTGAGCGCCGCCACGCGTGCCAGATACATATCCTTCGGTTCGGTGTTGACGACGTGACCGAACACGACGTGACCGACTTCCTCACCGTTCACTTGAGCCCGTTTCAACGCCTCGGCGACGACAATGGCCCCGAGCTGAGTCGGAGGCACGTCCTTCAAACTGCCACCGAACGTTCCGATCGCGGTGCGAACACCGCTGACGACAACGACTTCTCTCATTGCAATCTCCTCAAAACCTCGCGGTCAGCCCGAGCATTGCCTGGCCTTGCACGAACGAATCGCCGCTCAAAAAAACCGTGCAGCCTCCCGAGCAGAATAATCCTCCCGAGCTGTTCAGCAACGTCACGAACGCGCGCGCTTCGGCCCGCACGGCAACGGCCCTGCCAAGGACCCACAGATAACCGAACCCGACGTTCATCGACGCCTTTGTTTCACTTTGCAGTCCGTTCATGCTTGGCGAGAAGTGGGTCACGCCAACTCCGCCAACGGCGTACGGTCCACTACCTATCGGCCCGTCGAAAAAGTAGGTTCCCCCAAGGTGCAGATAGCGCACGTCGAAGTCGAAGCGCGGCACGCCCCCGCCGGGATTCAGCGACGTCTTCTGCTGCCCATAGAACAGTTGCAGCTGGCGCGCCGAATCGAGGTCGAAGTCAGCGGAAACACCAAAAGCCGCGCCCGATTTCACGCTCGCCCGCTCGCCGCTGGTGTTGTTGTCGATGCCTTCGCTGACTGCGTATCCGCCGAACACGGTTGCGCTGACCTGCGCGAGCGCAGGCGGTGCGGATAACATCAACAAAGCGATGGCCACCGGTAATCGCAGTCTGATCATCGCGATGATGGCCAGTGCCGCTGCCAGACCGGCGCCACTTCGGGTAGCGCATCGACTCTTTCCATCAGATCGCAGAACGCAGGATGTTTGCCGCGCAGGTGGTCGCGCATCTTCCACCACTTGGAAAGATTCGCCAGATAGATGTCGCACACGTAGGGCCGCTCGCCGAGGAAAAAGTGACTTCCTTGGTACTCGGCGGCGATGATGTCCCAGCCCAATTTCATCCGCGTGACCGCTGCATCTTCCACCGCCTTGCGTGCCGCATCGTCCGAAGCACTCGTCCAACGTGAGGGATAGTCGGCTACGCCAACCGCGGTGTAGACCGTGGAGGTTGCGAACTGCATCCAGCGCAAACACTTCGCGCGATCGCGTGTCGACAACGGCGGTGCCCACTCGCTCGGATGCCGCTCGAGCAACGTCCACAGAATGGCAACGCTCTCGGTCAGCACTTCGCCGTCCGGTGTGACGAGAGTCGGCAGTTGGCCGAACGGATTGACGCGTTTCAACTCTTCAAAAGACGGGCCCGTTGGCACGCTCCAGGGTGTCGCGTCCTTCAGCTCGACTCCCAGCGCAAGCGCGGCCAGCAGCACCTCGACGCTGGCCGCGCCGGAGCGCTTCGCCGTGTACAGCGTGTACTTGTTCATGCGAGCGTGCCGTGCAAGTCGTGCTCGGCAGCGGAAGCGATGCGAACATCGACGAAATCACCCGCGCTCAGCTTGCGGCGGCCCGTCGCGATCTCGACAATGCCGTCGATCTCGGGCGCATCGGCTGCGGTGCGACCCGTCGCAACTGTGGACCCGACCTCATCGATCAAAACGCGTTGCACGGTGCCGACCTTGCGCTGTAAACGCTGTGCAGAGATCCGCTGCTGCAGCTCCATCAAGCGCGCGCGACGCTCGTCGCGAACTTCGTCCGATAACCGACCCGGCAACGCGTTCGCCGCTGCACCGTCGACCGGCGAGTACGCAAAACATCCGACGCGATCCAGCTCGGCCTCGCGCAAAAAATCCAGCAGGTACTCAAACTCTTCTTCGGTCTCGCCCGGAAAGCCTGCGATAAACGTCGACCGAATCGTGATGTCGGGGCAGACTGCGCGCCACGCACGGATTCGTTCGATGTTCCGCTCGCCCGATGCCGGCCGCTTCATCGCCTTGAGCACTCGCGGATGCGCATGCTGAAACGGCACATCGAGGTAGGGCAACACTTTGCCTTCGGCCATTAACGGAACGATCTCATCGACGTGCGGATAGGGATACACGTAATGCAGCCGCACCCACGCATCGTTTGCGTGCGCGAGTTGCCCGAGCTCTTTGACCAGATCCGTCATGCGCGTGCGCACCGCGCGGCCCCCGACAAAACCGAGCTGATACCTGACGTCGACGCCGTACGCGCTGGTGTCTTGCGAGATCACCAGCAGCTCACGCACGCCCTGCTTCAACAAATTCTCAGCCTCTCGCATCACATCGCCGATCGGTCGCGATACGAGATCACCACGCATCGAAGGAATGATGCAGAAGCTGCAGCGATGATTGCAGCCTTCGGAGATCTTCAGATACGCATAATGGCGCGGCGTGAGCTTGATGCCGGCCGGCGGTACCAGATCGCTGTACGGATCGTGCGGCCTTGGCAGATGGCGGTGCACATGATCCAGCACTTCGGTTGCCGCGTGCGGCCCAGTCACCGCGAGCACCTTGGGATGGGCTTTGGTGATCAGGTTGTCGCCGCCGTCCTTCTTCGCCCCAAGACAACCGGTAACGATGACCTTGCCGTTTTCGGCGAGCGCCTCACCGATGGCGTCGAGCGACTCCCGGACAGCAGCGTCGATAAACCCGCAGGTATTGACGATCACGAGATCGGCGTCGCCGTAGCTCGCGCTGGTGGCATAGCCTTCGGCACGCAACTGCGTGATGATCAATTCCGAATCGACCAACGCCTTCGGACAACCCAGAGAGACGAAGCCCACCGATGGCGCGGGCTTGAGATTGGCACGCGATCGACGCGCCGCGACTGTGGCGGTCATCGCAATCGCGTCACTTATTTTTTGTCGCCCGGAAACCCCGGAAAACCTGTGAACATCGAGCGCGCCTGCTTTTGCATGTTCTCCTGCATCTGCACGAACAGATCCTTCGACT
>JBDTQZ010000332.1:0-3696 GCA_039931935.1 Burkholderiaceae bacterium
TGCAGGACGACCGTGCATATTGTGCGGCTGCTGGCGCCACGTCTGGACGGCGAAGATCACACCAAGGACATCGACTTCACGCCGAGCGGAATCAAAGCCCGGTGGGCCGCGGGCTATACCGATACGCAGGACGCGATTGCTGAAAAACCGTGGGATTGCGAAATCGATCCGCTCGAAGGCGTGCTGCTGCACGAACACGAGTCAACGCAGGCGACGATGTAGAAAAATCCTGCGTGACGTGTTCGTCTGGGAGCGCCCATTTAGAGCCGGAAAGCTCATTTCTTTCTTAGTTTCCGCCGAGTTTTTGAATGCACGATGCTGCAGACTCTTCGTCCGCACGCTGCGTGAGGCACATTGGACACACTACGCATGACTTATTTTCTGTGCGCAGCGTATGCGAGTGCTACAACGAATTCCGAGATAAAGGTGAAGAAACCGAGGGCATTCATGAAAAGTAGAGTGGTAGCAAACACAATACAAAGGCCGGCAAGGTAAAACGCGCGCGTCCTCCGCCACGTGTTGTCTTTCTTGATGCGGATGTCGTCCCGTAGCACAAGAGCTCCCCCACCTACGGCGAGACCCAAGACTAGACAAGCAGGAAGAGCAGCGGAATTGGCGGTTCCAGTCATGTAGGGCCCAGTTTGCCTACTTGTAAGCGATGTGACGTGCACAATCGTCAAAACGAGACGTCAGCTATCGGGCCAAGAGCAGTCATTTCCTGGCAGTGGATAACTTGGCCATTAGCGGACTTTGGAATCGTCGCCGTGACTCTAACCCTTGGAAGGCGCGACCATCTGTAATCGAGGCGATGGATCCACCCGTACCGGCGGCGTTGTTGTTGTTGCGAAAGACCGCTGTCGAGGCCGGGGTTATATCCGGAACTACAGTTGCCAGACGCTCAGTGGCCGACGAATCCACCGACGGCCGCGGGCGAGGTTTACGTGGTGGCTTATCTGGATGCGTCGCCGGTCGGGTGTGGCGCTCTTCGGCTCATCGACCAACACACCGCGGAACTAGGGCGATGTTCGTGCTTGGGCCGCGGTGCGGATACCATTAACTTCGGTCACAAGGTCATCGCCTATGAGCATCCGTCGCCCCGCTGTCTTGGCATCTTTCTGCGCAGCTGTTTTATGCGGCCCGTTTTTTCTGCCAACGATTGCGGCTGAGGCGACCTCACAGAATTCGCATGAGGCATTGAAGTCGACCGTTGTTCGCGCGCGCGAGTTGATTGATGCGGGAGCAGCGGCTGACGCCGCGACGGAATTGAAGGCTGCGCTCGACCAGATCGGTGATTCCTCTAAGAGCCAGGACATTGCATTAGCGTGGTTGACGTATGGACGGGCGCTTCGTCTAGCGGGTCGCGCTGCGGATGCTATCGGACCACTCGAGCGAGCGATCAGCATTCTCGCCGACCTGTCGCCGGCATCAGCCGAGCTCGCGCGGACCTACGACGAGCTGGGTCGTGCGCGAAATGATGCGCACCAATTCCCGGCCTCAGCAGACGCCTTTACAAGGGCTATCGAACTTTGGTCATCGGTTCGCGGGCCCGCAAGCTTGGAAGTCGGATTGGACTTCTGGCTTCTTGGGAGAGCGCATAACCAAAGCGGTGATGATGAGTCGGCAGTGACGGCCTACCGCCGCGGCATCGACATCATCGTCGAAGCGGCAGGTCCGTCAAGTCCGCAACTGATCAAGCCGCTGAACGATCTCGCAAACTCGCTGAAGAATCTGCTGGACCTAGAGGGTGCGCGCCAAGTCCTAGCTCGCTCGCGAAAACTGCTCGATTTCAGCGGGCAGACCGGCACACGGGAAGAAGCGCAGCTGCTGGCCTTGCAGGCGGCAGTTGAGCGTTTTTCCGGCGACTACCCTGCTGCCTTCGCTTTTTATCAACGGGCATTGAGTATTGAAGCGCACGCCGGTGCCGACGAATTAAGGTTGGCCGACACAGCAGAAAGCCTCGCGGCCCTGTATTCAGTTATAGGCGACTACGCAACCGCAAGGGCCGAATACAAGCGGATTCGCGATCTGCGCGTTAAGCGACTCGGCCTGACCGATCTTTCAACCGCGCGAGCGATCTTCAATCTGGGTGCTGTAGGCCTGGATTCCGGCGACTTCGCACAGGCCGAGATCGACTTCAGGCAGGCTCTATCAATCCTTAGTGCGCTGGGCGCCACGGCAGCGCAATCGTCCGTGATCCAGGCCATCGCCGAAGCTCTGAACGGACAACAAAAGTTCGATGAGGCACATGGGCTTTTGCTTGGAATCGCGCCGAAGGAACCTCTGACGGCGGATTCAAATCCGTCTGTTGACGATTTGAAGACTCTGCTCCTGCTGGCCGGCAACGAGCGCAATCGTGGTGAACTTGCCACTGCTGACCAGCGATTGGAACTCCTGGTACCGGCGTTCCGCCGTCGATTGGGCCGTGAACACGAGCATGCTGTTTCAACGCTGATCGAACGGGTGCAGGTCCGATACCAGCTGGGTGATCTGGCGGGCGCAACAAGCAGTCTTGCCGAAGTGCTCGAGATTGAAGAGCGCGTGCTGCGCCGAAATCTTGGCTTTGGAACGGAGTCGCAAAAGCGCAGCTACATTCAGCGACTTGCTCCCAGCCTCGATGTGGCGACCAGCATGTGCGTTGCCGGCAAGGCACAACAACCTGAGGCTCTCTGCAGACTAGCGCTGACGGCGGCACTGAGGCGAAAGGCTCGTGCATTGGATATTGCGGCTGATCAGCAGGCCATTTTGAAGCGGCGCATGCGCGAAATGGATCCGTCCCTGGTCGAGGCGTACTTGCGGTCGCGTGCTGCCGGCGCGGCATTAGCGGCGCGCGTCGACGCCTCTGGGCCTGAGGAGAAACTAGTGGAGGCGTTGACTCAGATTGACCAGGAAACGAGGTTGCTCGAGGGGAAACTTCTGGCCCAGGGAGCACCTGCTGACATTGTGGGTGCGGATGTTACGGTGGAGAGCGTCGCCAATGCCATGCCTCCGCACTCCTTGCTGATCGAGTACTTGCGCTATCGACCTCTTACTGAAACGCCCAGCATCGCGCCCGAGCCCCAGCAGCGATACGCGGCGTTCACGTTGGATCGTTCCGGGGCCATGCATGCTTATGACCTGGGTGACGCCGTAGCGATTGATCAGCGGATCGAGCGGTTCCGTAAGCGTCTTGCCGACCCCGGGCTGCCGGGCATTGATGAAGCCGCGTTAGACCTAGGCACCACGCTGTTGCTCCAGATGCAGGCGGAGATCGCGCGATTTCCGCGATTGTTGATTTCGCCGGATTCGAGCATTGCTCTTGTGCCCTTCGCGGCCTTGAGCACCATTCACAGGCGTCCGCTCATATTGGAGAAAACCGTGATCATGCTCTCGAGCGGGCGAGATCTTCTCCGACGCGGTAACAAGAAGGCCCTCTCAGCGGCTTCGGCGGAGGTTGTCTTCGCCGCGCCGGCGTTCGACTTCTCCCCGAATGCGCCACCGTCCCATTCTGTTGCGTCCTTGCGCTCGCGGTCATTCGACGGTAGGTGGGATGACTTGCCGGGTGCTAGGACGGAGGCCACTCGAATCGCAACGCTGCTGAAAGGATCAGCGGAAGTCTTTACTGGGGCGCGTGCGACCGAGTCAGCGATCAAGCGCGTGGCCAGTCCGCGCGTATTGCATGTGGCAACCCATGGTTTCTTCCTTCCCAAGGTGATGAGT
>JBDTQZ010000333.1:0-3684 GCA_039931935.1 Burkholderiaceae bacterium
CGAGTTCTTTTTCGTCCACGAACACTTCACGCGCTATCTGACCACCACGCATCGTCGCGAAGGGTCCTGGTGGTCTTTCGTACCGCTGCTTCTGGTCGGCTTGCTGCCCTGGACCAGCGCACTTCCGTGGCTGGGCCGAACAGTTTATGCGGACAGTCAGCGGCCCGCGCGCATCCTGCTCGTTGCGTGGTGTGGGTTCGTGTTGGTGTTCTTTAGCTTGTCCGGCTCCAAGCTGCCTTCCTACATCCTTCCGATGTTCCCTGCGCTGGCGCTGCTCTGTGCGCACGCGTTACGCGTCGTGTCGCCGGCAGCGCTGCGGCGCCATCTGCTAGTTTTGGTGGCGCTATGGGTCGCACTTGCCGCAGTCGCAACGACACAACAGGGCCGGTTCGTTTCGGCAACCACGACATCGCAAGCGGTGTCATCGTTGGCGCTGGGCGTGGCCATCGGTGCGATATTCTTCCTTTGCGGCGCTGCGCTAGCGTGGTGGTGCCTCAAGCGCGACCGCGTGACAGCGGCCGTTGTGTCTATCGGGGCTGCCCACTTGATTGCCTTGTCGATAATTCTGCAAGCACACGATGTTTACGGGCAATTGCGGTCGTCGAAGCAGATTGCCCAGCTTCTGCGGGCGCATGAGGGTGGGACCGAGGTGCCGGTCTTCACAGTTGCGACCTACGATCAGACACTGCCGTTTTATCTCGGCCGCAATGTCGTGCTGGTTGATTATGTTGATGAATTTGCGCTTGGACAGCGCCTGGAGCCGAGCCGTGCGATGACAACCCTGGCGCAATTCATTGCACAGTGGAACGAATTGCCCCGGGCGGCCGCTTATATGAAGCCTCAGACTTTTGATGAGATGGAGCGCGCCGGGCTTCGCATGCGCGTCGTCTTTCGTGATCCGCGCCGCGTGGTGGTCACCAAGCCATGAGGGCAGGCGACTTCGGCTGGGTGTTCTTCGGCGTTCTGCTTAACGCGGGTGCCCAATTGCTGCTGAAAGCGGGAGCGTCAAGCGTGCCGCCGCTCGGTGTCGGGCAGTCTTTGAGTTCCGTCACACGCGCTGCAGCAGTTCTTGCCGTGCATCCTGCCATCTGGGGAGGCGTGGCTGCGTATGTCGTCAGCGTCATCGTCTGGATCGTGGCTCTGTCACGCGTGCAAGTCAGTGTCGCATACCCGATGCTGTCGATCGGTTATGTGATCAACGCATGGCTGGCATGGTGGCTATTCGACGAAGCGGTGTCGGCACAGCGGTGGCTCGGCATCGGCGTGATCCTGATCGGAGTGGCGTTGGTTGCGCGCAGCGGAAGTGGCCCATGAGCACGGTGAACTTCCTACCGTTTGCCAGGCCGGTGATCGACGAAGACACCATTGCCGGTGTGGCCGACGTGCTGCGCTCCGGCTGGATCACTTCCGGGCCGCAGGTTGAGCGCTTCGAGGCCGCATTGTCCGAGTTCTGCGGCGGGCGGCCGGTCCGCACGTTGAACTCGGGGACGGCCGCACTCGAGCTAGGCTTGCGGCTCGCCGGCATCGGGGCAGGTGACGAAGTCATTACTTCGCCCCTTTCCTGGGTGGCGACCGCCAACGTGATCCTCGCTGTCGGCGCACGCCCGGTGTTCGTCGACATCGATCCGCACACGCGCAATATCGACCTCGACCAAATCGAGTCGGCGATCACGCCGCGGACCCGCGCGCTGATGCCGGTCTACATGGCTGGGCTGCCGGTCGACCTTGGCAAGCTCTACGACATCGCCGCTCAGCGGCACTTGCGTGTGATCGAGGACGCAGCCCAGGCGCTGGGCGCGAGCTGGCATGGGACGCGCGTCGGCGCGCGCGGTGACCTCGTCGCGTTCAGTTTTCACGCCAACAAAAACGTGACGACAGGCGAGGGGGGCTGCATCGTGCTGCCCGACTTGGCGACGGCAGATCGCGCCACGCGCCTGCGCTTGCAGGGTGTGGTTCGCAACGGCGAAGACGGAATGGAAGTCGAGGAGATCGGCTACAAGCTGAACTTAACGGACGTTGCTGCGCGTATCGGTCTCGGACAACTCGCGCGTTGCGCAGAATTCGTCGCGCGGCGATGGGCCTTGGCACAAACCTATTTCGACCGCTTCGACCGCAGCCTCGGTTGCGAGCTGCCGCCCGCCGACTTCGCGCACTCAAATTGGCACATGTTCCAGATTGTCTTGCCGCTGCACCGGATGCGAGGCAGTCGTGCCGATTTCATTGCCGGAATGCGTGCGGCCGGCATCGGCATCGGCGTGCATTACCCAGCGATCCACCTGTTTGCCTTGTATCGCGCATTAGGTTGGAACGAAGGAGATTTTCCACACGCCGAACGCATCGGTCGCGGCATTGCGACGCTGCCGATGCATGCCGCGATGGATGAACACGATGTCATCCGTGTCTGCGAAACGGTGCCAAGAGTGCTGCAAGGACTTCTGCGATGAGCGTAGGAACAAGTGTGCCGCAGCTGTCGGTCGTCATCCCCGTTTACAACGAGGAGCAGGGACTCCCCGCGCTTTTCGCACGGCTGTACGCCGCACTCGACGCATTGCGAATCTCCTACGAAGTCATCTTCATTGACGACGGCAGTCGCGATCGATCAGTGGCGCTGCTGCGCCAGCAATTCGAGCGGCGGCCGGAGGTCACGCGGGTGATCTTGTTTAACGCCAATTACGGCCAGCACATGGCCATCATGGCGGGCTTCGAGCGCGCGCTCGGCGCGCGCGTGGTCACGCTTGATGCGGACTTGCAAAACCCGCCCGAAGAAATTGGCAAGCTACTTGCAAAGATGAACGAGGGTTACGACTACGTAGGCGGCGTGCGGCAAAAACGCCAGGACACCTGGTTTCGCCGCAGCGCATCGCGTCTGCTCAACGCGCTGCGGGAGCGCACCACTCACATCCGCATGACCGATCAAGGCTGCATGCTGCGCGCCTACGGCCGCGCCGTCGTCGATGCGGTCAACCAGTGCCGCGAGATCAACACATTCGTTCCGGCCCTCGCGTATACGTTTGCGGCCAATCCCACCGAAGTCGAAGTCGATCACGCTGAACGAGCCGCCGGCGAGACCAAGTACTCGCTGTATCGGCTGATGCGACTCAACTTCGATCTTGTCACCGGGTTCTCGCTTGCGCCGTTGCAAATCTTTTCTTTCCTCGGCGTTTCACTGGGCGTCGCTGCGATTGCGGTCATCGTCATCCAGCTGCTGCGGCGAATCTTCCTGGGAGCAAGCGCGGCGGGAGTATTCGACTCCAACATGGACGCCCTGGAGTTGCTGGCCGCCGGTTTGATCCTGATGGGGATCGGACTGCTCGGCGAATACATCGGCCGCATCTATCAGCAGGTCCTGCGGCGACCGCGTTACCTGATCAGTGCAGTGCTCGAACCCAAGATGGACCCGGAGGCACACGCGCGCGTCGAACCGGGCGATCGCGTATCGCGCCATATCGGATGACGAGCGCGGCCGTCTTCGCCTACCACGATGTGGGGGCGCGCTGTCTCAGAACACTGCTGGCGCATGGCATCCGAGTGCCACTGGTCATTACACATCGGGATGCGCGCGAGGAATGTGTTTGGTTCGAGAGTGTGGCGACAGTGGCGCGAAACTACGGCATCCCGGTGTTGACGCCCGATCACCCGAACGAGCGGGAGTTTGCCGAGCAAATTCGGCACGTGGCGCCGGAC
>JBDTQZ010000334.1:0-3681 GCA_039931935.1 Burkholderiaceae bacterium
TCGCCGAAGTGCAAAAAGTCGCGCGACAGCATCAGGATCACGCCGGCGTGAGGCTCGCGTTGGTGCATCAATCGACGGTGCACATGATGCTCGGCGACTTCGACGCCGCCCGCGACTCGCTGAAATCCTCGCTGGAGTTGCCGTCCGGATCAACCGCCGACGAGGGCATGGTGGTACTGCATCACGGGCTGGTCGATGCCAACGAAGGATTGCGCGCTGCGCTGGCGGGAGACGGCAACGTCGTGATGCGTTGCATGGCCGACGCAGAAGATCATTTCGTCATCGCGCTCGAGCTTTTGTCGGGTTCCAGCGATCGATCGACAGCGATCGCCGCTCGCACGCAGCAGGGGGCCGCACGCTGTTGGCTGGGCAAGTTCAGCGAGGGCCTGACGGATTTGAACGCAGCCGTGACCGAAGCAGCGCAAAGCGGCTTCCGTTCGCGCGAGGTGCACGCCCGACTTGAGCTCGGGTATCACCTCGTAGGTGCCGGCCGCGAACACGAAGGGCTTGCCATGCTGGGTCCGGCGCTGATGCAAGCCGAGGAGTTGGGCGACCTGCGCCGGCCCGCGGATTCGCACGAACGGCTATCCGCGCTGTACGAGGCGCGCGCCGATTTCCAGCTCGCGCTGTATCACCACAAGCGCTACGTCGAGGTCAAGACCCGTCTCGACGGCCGGCTCAGCACGCAGCGCGCGCGCCTGCACGAGGCGCGTGCCGAGCTGCAGAAACTGCGCACACAAGCTGCCGCGCTGCACCAGAAGACGCGCGACCTCGAGCAATCGCGCTCTCGCCTGGAGCGCCTGGCGCTGGAAGATGAATTGACCGGCCTGGCCAACCGCAGATCGTTCACGAAGGAGCTGGAGAGCTGGTGCGCGCGTGCGCGCGCCGGCACGGTGCGCTTTGGTCTCGTCGTTGCCGACATCGACGGCTTCAAACAAATCAATGATCGACTGTCGCATCTGACGGGCGACGCGGTCCTGCGCCAGCTTGGCAATGTCATCCGTGCCAATCTGCGCGATACCGACTTCGCAGCGCGATTGGGCGGTGACGAGTTTGCGTTGCTATTGGCCGACAGCGAGGGCGGTGCTGCGATGGCGGTGGTGGATCGTCTGATCGATGCTGTTCGCAGTGCGTCGTGGGGCGAGTTCGACCCGACGTTGCATGTCACCATGAGCATCGGTCTGTGTGAATCCTCTGATTTCGGCGACTCGAGCGAGCTCGTGCGGCGCGCCGATGAGTCGTTGTACGCCGCCAAGCACGCGGGCCGCGATCGTGTGCATCTTTGGACCGGAAGTGCTTAGCCGCACGGCCGACCACTTATTCTGGATGGCCCGCTACATCGAGCGTGCGGAAAACACTGCACGTATGCTCGATGTGAATCTGTCCACTTCGCTGCTTCCGCAATCGGCACAGGCCTCGGAGAGAGGCTGGCGTGCGCTATTAAGCATTTCCGAACTGACCGAGGAATTCGACGAGCGTTATCCGGCGGTGTCGCCGCGCGAGGTGATGGATTTCATGGTGCGGGATGCAAGCAATTCGTCGTCAATTTGCGCTTGCCTGCAGGCTGCGCGCGAAAATGCACGTGCTGTGCGTGGCTCGTTGACGACCGAGGTGTGGGAAACGCACAACGACACGTGGCTCGATCTGCAGCGCAAGCTCACTGACGGGACGTCCGAACGCGACCCGCAGTCGTTTTTCGAGTGGGTCAAGTTTCGCTCCCACTTATCGCGCGGTGTGACGATTGGCACAATGCTGAAGGACGAGGCTTTCTACTTTGTGCGGCTTGGCACCTTCCTCGAGCGTGCGGATAACACGGCGCGGCTGATCGATGTGAAGTATCACGGCCTGGGCAACAAGTCCGAAGATCCGCGCGCTGCTGACGACAACCACAGCGTTGATCACCCGCCGGATTTCTATCACTGGGCCGCCGTGCTGCGTTCGGTGTCCGCGTTCGAAACATATCGGAAGGTGTATCGCGATGTGATTACGCCGTCGCGAGTGGCGGAGCTGCTAATCCTGCGTGGCGACATGCCGCGCTCGCTGGCGAGCTGCCTGAACGAGGTATCGATCAATCTGGAGATGGTTCGCAATAGTCGGTCGGACGAAACCGAGCGGCGCGCGGGTCTGCTGCGTGCGGAGCTGAAATACGGCCGTATTGAAGACATTCTGGCGCGCGGCCTGCACCCGTACCTGACCGAGTTCCTCGAGCGTATCAACGATCTGGGCGAACGCGTCAGCGAGGATTTTCTAGTGCCGTTGGAAGCTCACTAATACACTGAGACGCATATGACTTATTGCGTAGCGATGCGGCTAAATGCGGGTCTGGTCTTCCTGGGTGACTCGCGTACCAACGCGGGCGTCGATCAGATTTCGACATTTCGCAAAATGACGGTGTTCGAGAATCCCGGCGAGCGAATGCTGGTGCTGCTCACCGCCGGCAATCTGGCGTTGACTCAGTCGGTCACTCAAATGCTCAGCGAACGCGTGGGGCCCGAGCACAGCAGTGTGTGGACCGCAACGACGATGGTCGAAGCGGTGCGCATCATCGGCGATGCGGTGCGTGAAGTGCATCATCGTGATGCCGCGGCGCTGAACGAATTCGGCATCGACTTCAACGCCAAGTTCATCTTCGGTGGCCAGATCAAGGGCGAAGGCATGCGCCTGTTCCACGTGTATTCAGCCGGCAATTTCATCGAGGCGACGCACGAGAATCCTTATTTTCAGATCGGCGAGGCCAAGTACGGCAAGCCGATCATCGATCGCGTGATCCAACCCGACACGCCGCTCGACGAGGCGGCGAAGTGCGCGTTGATCTCAATGGACTCGACGTTGAAATCAAATATTTCGGTCGGGTTGCCGCTCGACCTGCTGGTCTACGAGGCCGATACGCTGCGCGTCACCAAGTTTGTGCATATCGACGGCTCGAATCAGTACATGGCGATGATTCGCGATACATGGGGCACCCGTCTCAAACAGGTGTTCGCCGAAATTCCCGATCCGACCTGGTTCGATTCCTACGTTCCGCCGGGTGCGCCGCGCTTGCAAACCGAGATTGGCCAGCCGGTGCGTGCTCCGCTGCCGCCGTTTGTTGAACCCGAGGCCGAGCCCGCGTCCCCAATGCAATTGGTTGCGGGCCACGCAAGCGAAAAAGCCGCACGCTGATCGCGACGGCGCAGCAGCCCGCTGTTATTGCGCGTACCAGCCGCCGTCGACATTCCATGCCACGCCACGAACTTCATTGGCTGCCGGTGTGCATAGAAACACTGCCAGCGCGCCGAGTTGTTCCGCGGTCACGAACTGTAGCGACGGCTGCTTTTCAGCCAGCAGCGCCTTTTTCGCGGTTTCCTGATCGAGCTTGTCACGTGCCGCGCGGGCGTCGACCTGTTTCTGCACCAATGGCGTCAGGACCCAGCCCGGGCAGATTGCGTTGCACGTCACACCGGTTTGCGCGGTCTCCAGCGCGACTGACTTCGTCAGCCCGACAATTCCGTGCTTCGCGGCGACATAAGCCGACTTCTCAGCGGAAGCAACCAGACCGTGCAGCGACGCGATGTTGATGATTCGCCCCCAGTTGGTTTTCTTCATCTTGGGAAGCACGAGCCGCGTCGTATGGAACGCGGAGCTCAGATTGATCGCGATAATGGCGTCCCAGCGGTCGACGGGGAAGGATTCGACCGGTGC
>JBDTQZ010000335.1:0-3678 GCA_039931935.1 Burkholderiaceae bacterium
CAGAAATCCGCGACCGACTTTGCGGTCTGCAAGGAACCGCCCAAGCCGCCTCGAGCGATGCTATCGGTCATGATGTCGTAGATCGGGAGCAATGGATTTCCGCTGCCGTCGAGGCCATCGCACAACCAGGTATTGAATTTCATCGTGTAAACCATCGCGGTTGTTCCGAGCCACGAATCAGCGATATCTGGCGGCCCTTCCGGGGTCAGCCATTCGTGCGGCATATCACCGGTATCGGAAAACTTGCCCCGGAATGATGCACTGACAGTGTCCAGGTTTTCGGAGTCGAATGCGGACGTAGCAAAATATTTGAGCGTCGTGTTGAAGCCGGCAGCGCGCGCCGCTGAAATGCCCCAATTGAACGGACGTTTCAACTTCTTGCCGCGCGCCTTGCGGAACTCATTGGATGTCAGAATCGTCAGCATGACCTGCTGAAGCTGCAAAGGATTGTTTTTTTCGGCCAGAAACACCTCGGCAGCGCGTTGCACGAGCACCGGATCAGGGACATCGGCGACAAAGCGTCGGCAGATTTTCTGGCATATGCGCGTTGCCGTATTCGGGTGATAAGCGAGCCAGTCGAGGATCTGCCGCCCCTCTTCCAAATCCAGTGGCGAGTTGTAGATATTTCCAAACGCGAGCTTGTCGCCGCTGACATGCCAGGTCCACTTGTTGTTGACCGTATCGGTTCCATTGCGATAGAAGAACGTTGCATCATCGACGGTGTCGCCGTGAGTGCCGTCGTGAATTCCCCACCCGCTGAATGCCTGCGCCACTGCCACGACATCGGACTCACAATAGCCGCTGGCGATACTCGAATAAGGAGGCGCGCATTTCGGGATCGTCGATTGATTCGCTGCGCCGAAATAGTTTTCCGCACCCAAGGTATGCAGCTCCATTAGCTCGCGCGCGTAATTCTCGTTGATCTCCGGCACCGCGGCCTTGTTGACGGCCACGCCGTTGGCGCCGTTGTCGAGGAAAAACAACATCGCCGTGCTCTTGGCGACCGCTTCGAGCATCGTGCGAAAATTTCCAAGTGCGTTCGCGCGGATAATCGAATCGTAATCGGCATAGATGTGTTTCGGCTGCCCTTCCGACCCGCAAACGCTGAAGTGGTCATGCCAGAATCCGACCACCCGTTCGAACAGCTGGCGCTTGCTGTAAATCGCACGATTGAAGGTTGCGAACTGGACTTCCCGAGTCACTTGTGCGATGTCGGCGTCCGGGTCGTTTCTGAAGATGTTCCATTGGGCGGTCAAAGACATCTTCAATGTCTTGAAGTTTTTGGTACTGAGCCGCGAATTCAGCGCGCTGTCGTCGATGTTCAAGTAATCCAGTTGCTGGTCAACGTAGGCCAGCAATCGCGCCGAGTCGGTGCTCCCTAAAGCATTAAATGCGGACACATCGGCCGAGGTAGCGCCGAAAGCAATCCTGTTAAGCACGTAATGAGAGACAGGTAGCTGACTGGTTTTGCTCATGGGTGTGTTGGAATCATTAATAAGATCGATAAAGGACCGACTTGAGAAGCTGAACTTCCCCAAGTTGCGGATACGCCTAGCCGTCGGATGCTCACGCCGAATCTCAGCGCTCAGAATCCGATCTACGAAACAGGGGGAGTGGGTTGCGACACTATCGATGACACAAACGCGTACTAAACCAAATCGCGAGAAAGACCTACACTTGCTGGGGGCACAGCCAGTCAAGAAATGCATTCTCGGCCGACCGGAACAGGCGCAGGTTGTTGGGTGCCGCAAACGTAAAGTGGCACATGTGCAGCAGACGAACTGCGCCGTTTGTCACACTTAAGCAATGCCAGTACGTTGCCGTGCCCCGCGACACTGGCCGGTGTCGTTGTGGTAGCGCTGTTTAAGGGAAGGGTCCTCTTCGCCTGCGCACCCGGAATGTCCTTGCCGGGGCCCGGCACCACGATGAACGCTCGCTCTATGCCGTTCACAGCCGCTGTGGCCGCGGAAATGGGGTTGGTCACAAGGCGTTGCCGCCTCTGTTAAGGCTGGCCGCAAACAGGGCGGGCAGCCGCAAAGGCCGGCGCGGGCGCCTCGGCCATTTCCTGCGGCATCTTTGAGCCAACACTGGCTCGCCTCCGTGCATCCATGCCATGAGCAGAGCCGTAGCTAAGTCGGCACCAAAACGAAGCAAACCCTCCGCCGCACGACCTTCTCGACCAGTCGAGGACCGATGACCGATCCAGCCGTTCAGTGCTCCACCGCCGAGGCACCGGAGCTTCGCCGTGTCGCGATATCTTCCCTGGTGCGCTGGTTCGATACCAGTGCCGCGACACAGGGCGGAGGCAATCAGGTCGACTGGCTTCGGGTCGCGCCTTTCATCGCACTGCATCTGGCATGTCTAGGCGTGTTCGCAGTTGGGGTTTCTGCGACCGCACTTTGGGTGGCATTCGCGTCCTATGCCTTGCGCATGTTTGCGATCACCGCCTTCTACCACCGCTACTTTTCGCACCGTGCTTTCCGCACCTCGCGCGCGATGCAGTTTGTGTTCGCAACGCTAGGCGCCAGCTGCGTGCAACGCGGGCCATTGTGGTGGGCCTCACATCATCGCCATCACCACCGCCACGCCGATACCCCACAGGACGCGCATTCACCGCGACATCTCGGATTCTTGCGCAGCCACATGGGCTGGTTCATGACTCGTGGCGCCTTCCGTACCGACGAAACACGTGTTGCCGATTTGGCACGTTTTCCCGAACTGCGCTGGCTGGATCGTTACGACATCGCCGTGCCGGTCCTGTTCGCGGCCGGCCTGTATGGGCTGGGCGCCGGGTTGCAGCATGTCCATCCGCAACTTCAAACCAGCGGCCCACAATTACTGGTATGGGGATTTTTCATCGCCACCATCGTGTTGTTCCATGTATCCGTCACGATCAACTCGCTCGCGCATGGATGGGGAAGTCGGCGCTATGCGACCAGCGATGACAGCCGCAACAATCCGTTGCTGGCCATGCTGACCTTCGGCGAGGGCTGGCACAACAACCACCACCACTACCCCGGTTCCGCAAGACAAGGCGTGCGTTGGTGGGAGATCGACGTGTCCTATTGCGGGCTGCGTGCGCTGGCGGCACTGGGGCTGGTCTGGGACTTGAAGACGATGCCGGTGCGCTTGCGTCAAGCAACATATCACCATGCGACACAAGCGGATGTACCTCGCCGCACCTTGCCGACAGCGCGCTAAAGGCCACGGCATGAAGATCGCGGTAGTCGGCAGCGGAATATCCGGCCTCGGCGCCGCGTGGCGATTGTCGCCGCGTCATGAGGTTGTGCTGTTCGAGGCCGATACTCGCCTCGGCGGACACGTACATACGCATGATGTCGAGCTCGAGGGACGCCACTACGCGGTCGACAGCGGGTTTATCGTCTTCAACTATCAACACTACCCGCTACTAAGCACCTTATTCGACGTGCTCGGCGTCGCTACCCAGGCGACCACAATGAGCTTTTCTGTGCAAGACGCCGCAACCGGGCTGGAATACAACGCAGGCAGCGTGGATGGTCTGTTCGCCCAGCGCCGCAATCTTGCCTCGCCTGCCTTCTGGGGCATGCTGCGCGATCTACGGCGATTCTATCGGGAAGCGCCTGAACTATTGGCCGAACCCGGCGATGGACCGGATCTAGAGCAGTACCTGAGCGAACACCGCTACGGTCGTTCGTT
>JBDTQZ010000336.1:0-3676 GCA_039931935.1 Burkholderiaceae bacterium
CAGGATCGGGTGCCGCACCAGATAATCGGTGGCCCAGCGGCTCGCTGCCAGCATTCGCATCACCTTGTCGAACGCGTGCGGAAACTGGTTTAGCAGTGCGATATAGGTATTGCGTCCCGCGATCACATCGGCCAACTGTGCAAAACGCGCAAAGTGCTGGTCGGGTCCGATATCGTGAGCGGCACCGATCTCGCGCGAACGTTCGATCGCCGCTCGCACAGCGCGCCGCAGCAACCGCTCTAGTCCTTTGCGCGCCGACTCTGTGGCCGCCTGCATGCGGCGCGAATCCAGCACTGCGTGCAAGCGCTGCGCCGTGGCTGCCGCGTCGGCAAACCCGCGCGCTCGCAGGTCTTCTATCAAAGCACCATCGCTCGATGCGCCGTCAACGGCCAACGAGGAGAGCGAAATGTCGTCTTCGGCCACCGCGGGTTCTGTAAACACCCCATCGAACACTTCCGCAACGAGCGCCTGCACCGCTCGGTACTCGGTGATCATCGTCTCGCCGCTGGCGGCTCCGAGCAACCGTGCTACGCGCTCGCGCGATGCTGTGTGTGCCGGAACTTGATGTGTTTGAGCGTCGTCGACGTACTGCAGCGCATGCTCGAAGTTGCGCAGGAACATGTAACTCGTCGCGAGATGCTCGCACGTCGCTGCCGGCAGAACGCCAAGTCCGGATAGTGCTGACAACGTTTCCAGCGTGGACTTCGATCGCAGTCTAGGTTCGCGGCCGCCGCGCACGATCTGAAAAGTCTGGGCGATGAATTCAAGCTCGCGAATTCCTCCGCGCCCGATCTTGACATCGTCCGCGCGGTCCTGACGGCCTTTGCGCTCTACCGAGCGGCGCGCCGCCTCGGTGCGAATTAACTGATGCAGTTCCCGCAGAGCGGCAATCGCACCAAAATCCAGGTACTTGCGAAATACAAAGGGCCGCACGATCGCGTCGAGCGCTGCACACTGGGCCTCAAACTGCGGTGCGGACGCAAAAACGGGCAACGATACGACCCGACCCTTGAGCCAGGCGAAGCGCTCCCACTCGCGGCCCTGGGCCATCAAGTATTCCTCGAGCATCGCGTTGGAGACCGCAAGCGGTCCCGCCGCGCCATTGGGTCGCAGGCGCATATCGACACGAAAGACGAAGCCATCCGCAGTCACATCGTTGATGAGTGCAATGACCCGCCGCCCAAGCTGCGCGAAGAATTCATGATTGCTGATGCGGCGGCGGACGTTAAGGCTATTGGTTTCGCCGTCTTCGTCGTAAACAAAAATCAGATCGATATCCGACGAAACATTCAACTCACCGCCACCCAGCTTGCCCATGCCGACGACCAACAAGTCCTGCGGCACGCCGTTGGCGCCGATCGGCACTCCATGCCGAGCCGCTAGTTCGCGAGCGATCGCAGCCACGGCCGAACGCACCGTCAGTTCCGCGAGCCGCGTCATCGTTGCCACGACCTCCGCCAACTCGGCGCGGCCCGTCGCATCGCGTGCGATCAGCGTCAGGAGCACTCTCCTGCGCAAGCGGCGCAGTGCGACTGCTAGGCGTTGCGCCTCATCGCGACTGTCCGGTTCCATTAACGATCGCAGCGCATCGCTGAGGCCGGCTGCGGTCCACGCTGACTCGGCCCACTGCTCCAACCCTTTCACAGCCGGCGCACTTTCCGGCGTCAGCGAGTGGAATTCCGCGTGCAATGCCCTTCGTACGTAGTGCGACCACGCGGGCAAGTCCACGATTGTGACGCGTGCTCCGCGCCAATCGTGCGGACCGATGAATTTGGGGTCGATGGTGAGGGAATCTTTCACTGTGAAACGCGGTCGTAACCTCTGCCCGCTGTGATAAGGTGATCGCGGCTTTTTTTGCTCCTATCGATCGTTCATTTTACGTAGCGGCGCCCCGTAGCGCGCTCGCCATGACAAACCAGCCAAACATCACTGAACGCGCTGACAGTTCGAGCAAATCTCGCGCGCGCCGTGGTCTGCGCCTAGCTTGGTTATCGCTCGCCTGGACATTCGTCGCAGTGTTTTTTGTCGCCGGCGCGCTGGTGCTGACTGTGCGTTACGTCGCGATGCCTCGCATCGACGAAATGAGGCCGCGCATTGAGCAGATGGCTTCGCGCGCAGTAAAGGCACCCGTAACCATCGGCCGCATCGATGCGTCGTGGCGGGGTTTAAATCCGCATCTCGCGTTGCGAGACGTTCGGGTAGCCAGCGGCAGCGATCGGCCCGACCTGTCACTGCCTCGGGTCGACGGCACGGTTTCGTGGCTCAGCGCAGTGGCGCTCGAGCCTCGCTTCTCAGAGCTGCGGATCGAGTCGCTTGACTTGGACATCGTGCGCCTGCCGGGCAACCGATTTTCAGTCGGTGGATTCGTGTTCGATCCAAATGAAAAGGGTGAGGACTCAGGCGCGTCCGACTGGATTCTCGCCCAAGGCGAGGTGGTGATCCGCGACGCGCGCATCCGCTACAGCGACCGCCGCGATGCTGCGACAGCCACCGACTTCGAGCTTGCGCACGTGAACCTGCAGCTTGAAAACGTGTTCGGCTCTCACATCGTCGGCTTGCAAGCGCAGGCGACCTCTGCGATCGCGGGCCCAATCGATCTGCGCGCGCGCTTTCGTCATGCGCCGTTTGCGCGGCCTTCTGATTACGCCCGCTGGACGGGTGAAATTTTCGGTTCCGTTGACAATGCCGACCTCGCGGCGCTCGCACACACGTTCGCAGCGCCCATCAAGATCAAGCACGCGCAGGGTGCGGTGCGCAGCTGGGTGACCTTCGACCACTCCCGGATAACCCGCGTCATCGCCGATTTCGCATTGACCCAGGTAAACATCACGCTGGCTGACAACCTGGAGCCGCTGACGCTCGACTCCCTGCACGGTCGTGTTACTCAACGCTTGTGGGGCACCGACGATGGCACAGGCGGACAGGAGTTCGAAGCCCATCGGCTCGCGCTTGTCACTGCTTCGAAGGAGACGATCGCTCCACTCGACTTCAAAGTGCGCACAACGCGCGCCAAAGGCGCGAACCCGGTGCACACGCAAGCTCAGGCGAACCGTGTCGATATTCAGACCCTCGCATGGTTTGCAACGCACGTACCGCTTGCACCCGAGTTGCGAGAGACTCTGAGGAAGCATGCGATTGCGGGGACACTACTGGGCCTCAACGCGGGCTGGCCCGGCTCTGCGCCTGAACTCAAGACGCTCTCGCTAAAAGCGCGATTTGAAGGATTGGCAAGTGCCGCGCAGCCTGCTGTGCCGCAAGAAGGTCAGAGTGGCAAGCACGCGATGGGACTGCCCGGTTTTGAAAACTTGAGCGGAAGCATCGACATCGCCGATGGTGCCGGTTCGATGCAGCTTGCGTCCAAGGACGCGACGCTGATCCTGCCCGGCGCGCTGGCTGAGCCACGCGTCAAGTTTGCAAAGCTAACAAGCTCGGTACGCTGGAAGTCGGACCCGGTGTTGGAAGTGCGCATCGACTCCGCGTCTGCGTCCAATGCAGAGATCGAGCTGGAAGCGATTGGGGTCTACCGTGCTGCGAGTACCGAAAAAGGTGGCCCCGGTTGGCTCGACCTGACCTCGCGCATTGCGCGGCTTCATGCCCCCGCCGCTTACCGCTACGTGCCGGTCGTTGCGGGCAGTGCCACACTCAATTGGCTGCAACACGCTCTGGTATCCGGTCG
>JBDTQZ010000337.1:0-3673 GCA_039931935.1 Burkholderiaceae bacterium
CGGCCTTGTTGAATCGATACATGTGCCACAGGCCGCGGTGATATGCCTCCCAAGCGTCCAGCGAGTTGGGGGGTTTGAGGATCGCCCGGTTGCGCTCGACCGCTTCTATCTCACCTGCAATCGACGCGACGATCCGGTTACCAATCTCATCGAGCACGTGGAAGGCGTCGTCCAGCCTTTCATCGAATGCATCGGTCCATACGATCCGCGCGGTGCGCGCTTCCGACAGCTCGACGGTCACGATGACGCGGTCTGCCTGGCGCACTACCGAGCCGCTGGTGACGTAATCGACGTTAAGCGTGCGGCCCGCCGCTTCGGCACCGATGCTTCGCTCGCCGAGAGCGAACACAGTGCCCTGCGCGATAACGAACAGGCTGCGCAACTTGGCGAGCCGCGTGATGACGTCATGCGTAAGACCGTCGGCGAAACCGCCTTTCGAGCCGCCCCGGTCTGCATGGTCGACGAAGGGCATGACCGCAATCGATGCGCGGCGTGATGTGACCGTTGCGGTGGCGGTCGTGCCAAGAGTCGGCATGGCCACGATCGAAGCACTCGCTATTTCTGGCACCGGCGCCGCTTTCCCTTGTGCGGCTCGGGCCACGTGCCACATCTGACGAATCGGCGTCCGGTCCAGTCCTTCCGCTTCGAAAAGCCGCCCGGTTGCAGCCAGATGCTCCTCACCTTCGCGAAAACGTCCATGGCGCGCGAGGGCAACCAGCAGGCGTTCGTGTGCAGTCTTGTCGAAAGGAGTGAGTTCGAGCCACTTCTCCAGATAACCAAACACTTCTTCGGAGTCGGGCGGAACGCTTCTGACGAGATGTTCGAGAATTGCGGCGTGACAAACACGAAAGCGACGCCGCTGCGCGGTGAGCCAGCCGTTGAACTGCGCGTTGCGATCAATCTGGAGACCGTCGAGAAACTCGCCGGCGAACAATGTTGAGAGCGCTTGCAGCCGGTTTGGCTCGAGGGTCTGAATGCCCTGCTGGGCGGCGCGCGCGATCTCGCGGGCATCAACGAAACAATCGGCAAGCTCGAGCGTGATTGCATCCCCGGTGGCCTGTACCCTTCGGCACCCCGGCTCGTCGATCACGCTGCGGATCTTGCTGAGGCACCAGCGCAGTTCTGATCGTGGATCGTTAGGCACGTCCCACAGCAGGTCGCAGAGCTGACTGCGGCCGACAGCGCGCGGGGCGAGCGCCAGATAAGCAAACAGAGCCCGAACCTTGCGCGATGCTGGCAGCGCTTGCGGGACACCCTCGCGGCTGATCGCAAGCGGGCCGAGCAGTTGTACATGCACGCCACGCACGTCGCGCGGGCTTGCTTGCTCGCTTGCGGGCCGCTCTGATGTAGCGGCGTCCACTTGCGTTTCCACGCCGACTCCCACGCTTGCCTCCACGCACAGCTTTTATGGTGCGCCGTACTCACTACACGAGGAGTTTGACATGAACGAAACGCTTGTCGGGGCTCGCCCCGAAACGAATATGACACAGCCCGACTTGGCAGCCATCAAGGCGCGGCAGCAGAGCGCTTGGTCTTCCGGCGATTACGCGATCGTTGGGACGACGCTGCAGATCGTCGGCGAGGAATTGTGCGAAGCACTCGATATCCGCGCAGGACAGAAAGTGCTCGATGTCGCCGCCGGTAATGGCAATGTGGCTCTGGCGGCTGCGCGCCGCGGATGCGATGTGATTGCGACCGACTATGTGCCGGCCTTGTTGGAAAAGGCGGCTGAACGAGCCGCCGCCGAGCGGTTGCAGATCGACTTTCGCGAAGCCGATGCAGAAGCACTTCCCTTTCAGGATCGCAGCTTCGACGTCGTCGTCTCGACATTCGGCGTCATGTTTACCCCCGACCAGGAAAAGGCTGCGACAGAGCTGATACGCGTCTGCAAGTCGGGCGGCAAGATCGGCCTCGCCAATTGGACGCCCGAGGGTTTCATCGGCCAGTTGTTCAAAACGATCGGCAAGCATTTGCCACCACCCGCCGGCGTCAAATCACCGGCGCTGTGGGGCACGCAGGCGCGCATTACTGAGATGTTCGCGGCGCAAGCCTCCTCGATCAACTCAGTACCGCGCAATTTCGCATTCCGTTATCGCTCGCCGCAACACTGGCTCGACATCTTCAAGACGTACTACGGCCCGCTGCTAAAGGCGTTTGCCGGTTTGCAACCCCCGGCTCAAGCTGCCCTGACCAGCGACATCATTGCGCTGATCGATCGATTCAACCGATCAGGCGATGGGTCAATGGTTGTTCCCAGCGAATATCTCGAGGTCGTCATCACCAGACAGTAAGGCCAATGGCATTTGTATTACCTGCTCAAAAAACGTGAAAGGATTATTGCCATGAAATCTGCACTGCAACTCGTAGCCGTCGCTAGCTTCACCCTCTGTGGCTTGCTCGCTCCCGTGCACGCCACCGATCATGCTCACACTGTCGTGCCGGGTGATGCTGTGAAGTGGGGTCCGGCGCCGCCGTCTCTGCCTCCGGGTGCCCAAGCCGCCGCTCTATTCGGCAGCCCCGGCAAGGAGGGCCCCTTTGTCTTGCGACTGAAGCTTCCCGCCGGCTTCACGGTGCCGCCTCATCGCCATTCGAAAGATGAACTCGTCACAGTGATCTCGGGACGCTTCGCGGTCGGGAGCGGTGAGAAGCTCGATCGCGTGGCGTTAAAGGCGTTGCCGCAGGGGAGCTTTGTTCACCTCCCGGCGGGGATGCCGCACTACGCGTCGGCAGATGGTGAAACCATCGTGCAGATCAATGGTATGGGGCCGTTCGATGTGACGTACGTCGATCCAAAGGACGATCCGCGCAAGCCGTAGCGTGGACTTCCGCCCGGCGTCCTGGGTCAGGACCTGGGTTGCCGGCTGTGTAAAGCCGGGTCACTTTGCCTGGACCAAGAAGAAACGATCGTTTAGGTGCACGGAATGGTCCGTGGGGTGTGACTTACGTGAATCCGGCGGACGACCCACGCAAGCAATAGCGATTAATTAAGGGCTCAATGACTTAACTTCTAAGGCACAAACAGGGCCTAATTTCTTCATCAGTTTGAAGTGTCATTTCCCCTGATCAAAGGCGGGTTCGCGCGGTAGATTTTCGGTACTCGCTTCTGCGTGGATTCTTATGAATAATCATTACCGAGCGCCGCGATCAGGTAAGCGGTCACTCGCAATGGCGGTTATTGCTCCGGTAGTGCTGGCGGCGGGCGTCTACGTGGCGCTCGACCGGCCAAGCATTTCTGTGCCGGCGGTGGTGACGCCGCCCGATACCGCGCAGCGCTTCACGAAAAGCGAACCAATGTATGCCCCGTCGCCGATGCCAAAAGCGGCGCCACCTGCTGTTGTTCCACCCAAGCAAGTCGCATCGCGAGTGTTGGGTCCGGGCGTTTTCAAATGCGAGGAAGCGAACGGCGCAGTGACATATTCGCAATATCCGTGCGGTCACGGCCAACCCGTGGACACAAGACCCACATCAGGCGGATTTTCCGATCAATGGTCGATCAGCGTGAAAGGGCGCTGAGTTCACCGTGAGAGGTAGTCGCGTTTGAGTTGCCGCGGCCGTTTTCACTGCGGTTGAAACCCGCTCTTCCTAATGATCTGCGCCCACGTCTGCGAATACGCGCGCTCACGAGAAGCGAGCTGCGCTTGCGGCATGAACTGCACCATCAAGCCCCAGCGTG
>JBDTQZ010000338.1:0-3663 GCA_039931935.1 Burkholderiaceae bacterium
CGCCTGGCCCGTGGCCGCGCAGTACGCCAAACCCGAAGATGCGGTCAAGTATCGGAAGGCTGCGTTCACGGTGATGAACAGTCATATGGGACGGATTTTTGCGCAGCTCAAATCGTCGACGCCGAACATGCAGATCATTCAGTCGAGCGCGCAAACCGCCGAGTCGATGTCGAAGCTCCCATGGGACGCGTTTGCGCCTAATACCGAATTGGTGGCAGATACCCGGGCACTGCCTGCGCTATTCAAGAATGAAGCTAAGGCCAAGGAGCTTGCGCAGAAGATGCAGGAGGAAGTCGCCAAGTTAAGCACAGTCGCCAAGACCGGCGACGCCGCTGCGATCCGCACTCAGTTCAATGCTGCTGTCAAAAGCTGCGATAACTGCCACGACGACTTCAGAGCGAAATAGCGGCGCGCTCCGCGCGGCACCGCATCAGCGCCGCTCTGGCCGCTGCGATCGAAGATTGTGCCAGCACGGCTGCTTACGTGACCGAGACCACCGCCAACGCGTAAAGGGTTACGGCAAATATTCGTTCGCTGCGGAGACTGAGTAACTCGTCCGCTAGACCCAGCGCCGACAGAACGAAAGCGCCGCCGACTACGACGGCGTACATAAGATCATTGATCGTTGTGAATCTGCTCCAGCGTTTCATGGCGATTTCCGTCTGCATGTGAGATGTCAAACCAGACGAGATCCTGGGGCAGGTCGATTGCACGCCCGTTTCGATCCTGGTGGTCGGGTTTCTTCGCGTCTTCTATTTCGAGACGGCGCGTCGCATTACTTTCACAGCGTTCCCTTCATCCTCAAGCTGATGCTCTTCGCAATTGTCGGCTTGCTCCCGATTTATCCCACCGTCGAATTCCTATCGTGGAGGAAGTACATGAAGGAAGGACGCGCACCCGCAGTCTCCGAGCGCAAGCTGCGCTCGATTCGCGCGGTGATCCATTGGGAACTGATCGCTGCAGCGCTGCTGATTCTGTGTGCCGGGCTAATGGCGAGGGGAGTCCGGGCACTTAGCTTGCCCGCTTCATAAGTGTTGTAAATTTTCAATCCATACGACAGAAAGGAATGGCCATGAAGATGAATCCTTACCTGACTTTCGACGGCAATTGTGCCGACGCGATGCGCTTTTACCAGAAGACATTCGGCGGCCAGCTCGAGATGATGACGTTTGATTCATCGCCGATGCGCGATGACATCCCCAAGGGCCACGGAGACAAGATCGTTCATGCCTGTCTGACGGTGGACGGCCAGTCGCTGATGGCGTCCGACACCGGGCCATGGGCCCCGTTCGAGGGAATAAAAGGGATCTCGGTCACGTTGAACTATCCGACCGCCGCGACGGCGCGCCCGATCTTCGATGCGCTTGCAGACCAAGGTAAGGTGACGATGCCGTTGCAGAAAACCTTTTGGGCTGAAGCTTTCGGCATGGTTAACGATCGCTTCGGCACGCCGTGGATGGTCAACGCGGGTACGGCTGACGCGGCCACTGGACAGAAGACCGGGGCACGCACCACCGCCGATGTTCAGTAGTCATCGACTTTGTGGAGGTGTGACCGGGCGGTCTAACGCCGGATAACCAAACCATCCCAAAAAAATGTCACGGCGATGTCGATTTCGCCCGTGGTTCGTCGTGTACCTGAGAGCGCAGGGCTTGGCGGCAGACTCCGCCGTTAGCCCGGCTCCAAAACCGAAACCCACACGGAGAACGACGATGAAATTTCTTGTGATAGTGAAAGCCACGCCAGAGTCGGAAGCCGGCGTCATGCCGAGCAAGCAGGAGTTGACCGATATGGGCAAGTTCAACGAGGAGTTGGTCAAAGCCGGCGTCATGCTTGCAGGCGAGGGTCTGCACCCGACGTCAAGGGGCAAGCGCATCCGGTTTTCCGGAAACAAGCGCACCGTCGTCGACGGACCTTTTACGGAGACCAAGGAGCTGATTGCCGGTTTCTGGATGTGGCAATTGCGCTCGATGGAAGAGGCGGTCGAATGGATTAAGCGCAGTCCGTTCAATGACGGAGAGGTCGAACTCCGCCCGGTCTTCGAGGCAGAAGATTTCGGCGCCGAATTCACACCCGAACTCCGCGCGCAAGAGGAGCGTCTGCGCGCGCAGGCGGAACTGAACCAGGCGAAACACCCGTAGGCAAGGCTCGCTTCGAGTGACGGCGGCTGACATCCATCGCACGATCGACGCGATCTGGCGTCTGGAGTCGGCGAAGATCATTGCCGGCGTTGCGCGCATGGTGCGCGACGTCGGAGTCGCCGAAGAGATCGCGCACGAGAGCTGCTGCTTGATCGCGCCGCCGCGTGCCTGGCCAGTGAACCACGGCGGCAGCGGCGTATCGGACTCGCGTGCTCACAACATGACGAGATAGGAGACGACGCCGGCAGCGATCGCCGCGAACACCGCGGCGCGGACTCGGATCGACATACCGTCTTCCGCTGCCGGGGCGTCGATGCCGAGCTTGTCTCCCGTCAGCATCGGTGTCAGCAAGTCTTCTTTGCGAGCTAGCAAGTAGTACGCGATCGCAGCCACGTGCAGCGTTGTCAGTCCGACGATCAGCCAGTGGTTGTAGTAGTGAGTTGTGGAGAGACGATTGCTGACGGCTTCCGATACAAACTTGACCCACGGCCCTTCGGTAAAGTTGCCATCGTTGGTGAAAACGCCGGTGGCGACCTGCAACGCCAACACGATCAGCAGCGCGTAGACCGATAGCGTTCCAACTTCACTGTGGCCGGCGCTGACCGGCACCGCGCGCGATTCTGCCGGGCGCACCGTGCGCCAAACTCGGGACGGCGACGGCAGAAAGCTTGCAAACTGCGCATAGCGCGACCCGGCGAAACCCCATAGCAATCGAAACAGCAGCAGCGCGGCGATCGCATAGCCTGAGCGAAAGTGCCAAATGAGCCAATCGCCGCCGAGCTTGCCGGTGGTGAAGGAGAAGATGACCAACGCCGCCAGCAGCCAGTGAAAAAGCCGCGTCGGCAGGTCCCAAATGCGAGTCCGCGCGCTCGGATCCATCATGACGAGCAACTATGGAACGATTTGTTGTTCGTCCTCGCGCTTGACAGGTTTTACGAGGTCCTCGCGCTTGACGCCGAGATACATTGCGATCGCTGCAGCGACGAAGACGGACGAATAGATGCCGAACAAAATGCCGATCGTCAGCGCCAGTGCAAAGTAGTGCAGCGCTGGCCCGCCGAAGAACAGCATCGATAACGACATTGCCAGCGTGCAGCCGTGCGTGATGATGGTGCGCGAAATCGTCGCCGTAATTGCGGAGTCGATCACTTCAACGACGCTGGCGCGACGCATCTTCTTGAAGTGCTCGCGCACTCGATCGAAGATGATCACCGACTCGTTCACTGAATAACCGAGGACCGCGAGCACTGCGGCGAGCACCGGCAGCGAAAACTCCCAGCCGAAGATCGAGAACACGCCGACGACCAGGATCACGTCGTGCAGGTTGGCGATGATCGCCGCCACTGCAAACTTCCACTCGAAGCGGAAGGCGAGGTAGACCATGATGCCGATCACGACCATCAGCAGCGCGAGCAAGCCGTCCTGCGCGAGCTCGGCGCCGACCTGCGGTCCGACAAATTCGACGCGGCGCAGCTCGACGGTCGGATTCTGTGTGCGCAGTGTCTCCATCACGCGCTCGGCC
>JBDTQZ010000339.1:0-3656 GCA_039931935.1 Burkholderiaceae bacterium
CCGAGGCCGCTGCCTGCCGGAATCCACTTCGTTACGCTGATCGCAGCGCCAAGCGACGTTCCGGAATGATGCTGAAGGGCGCGCGCGGCACGCACGACCAGATCGTTCTCCACATCACCGACCAGATCACCTTCACGCACAATTGAGCCATCGTCGCGGCGCTCGAAATCGAGCGAGTCGGCCAGGTCGATCAACGTGTATGCCGTTTGCAGCTCGTGATGGCCGTCCGCGCGACGGCCGGTCACGCGCAGGAACAAATTCAGCTTGGCGGGGGCCGGCAGCGCCAGCAGCAAATGCATCGCTGCATTTTATGGTGGTTAGAGTCGGGCGCTAGGTTCGCGCGGGAATCGTCCACAAATAAATTCGGCTGCGCCCGACTTCCCGCGTTGTTTCCGCCACCCAATCACCCATGTGAAAGTCGTGCGAGACGAGCCGGGTGCCGGGCTTCAGCTCTTTCAACAATCGCGGCCGCAGTTTTAGATTGACGCTCGGCAGCAAGTACATCGTGACCACGCTGGCGCCACTGAAGTCGAACTCGAACACATCACCGACTTCAAAGCGCGTCAGCTCCATCACGTTGGCTCGAATCGCATTGGCTTTTGCCTCCTTCACGCGCTCGGGATCAAGCTCGACGCCGACGCCGCGGCAGCCGAAACGAGTTGCAGCGCGCACGACGATGCGGCCGTCGCCGCACCCAAGGTCGTAAACGACGTCGGACTTTTTAACTTTGGCCAGATCGAGCATTGCATCGACCACCGGTAACGGCGTCGGTACGTACGGCACATCAAGCGGCCGCGCGATCTCGTCCTGCGCCTGGGCGTGAGCGATACCAATTAGGCCGGCCGGCAGTGCATAAGCAACGGCCAGCGCAGCCGACCCGCGTAAAGCGTCACGACGGCTTTTCATCGAGATCTCCATAAAGTTTCAACTAGCCGCCCGGTTGATCGACTATCAGACGCAAGATTACCGACGGGGTGTCTGCGCCCGCCGGGCGCTCCAGCACCAAGCGTCGCGGGTGCGCAGAGCTTTCGAAATACTCTGACAAACGAATCACCCAGCCGTCCTGCTCAATCAGCACGATGCGTTCGGCGTCACGTTCGATGCGCGCAAAGCGCTGCGGGACCGGCCGACCCTCGATCCAGTCGGCAAGTCCCGAAACCGGCAGCGGCCAGCCGAGCAATTGCTCGGTCAAGGCATCGGCATCGGCTCCGCGCATTTCTTGCATACGCGCGCCGGTCGCACGTGCACCGCCCGGCGCGATCTCGATACGGGCAACCGTGGTGCCCAAAGGTGATGCCAGCTCCAGAATTTGTTGCTGGCCGCGGACTTCCAGGCTGAAGCGGCCCGAGACGCTTTCGCGTTGTTCGCCCAACACCGTCGTGACCGCAAAGCGCCCGCTGTGAGCACGATCGGCAGGTGATGGAGACGGCGTGGCGCACGCCGTCAGTAGCGTCACTGACGCGAATGCCGCAGCGAGCGCACGCCTGGATGCGCCGCGGATTCCAACCATGTTTCTACAAGCCGATTTTCAGCCGCGTCACGGTCGACTTCAGTAACGGGTTGGTCGGCTCCTTGGCCCGCACTTCGCGCAACAGCTTGCGCGCGCCGTCCTGGTCACCGCGCGTCCACAGCACTTCGGCCAGATGCACCGCAACCTCGGCATCGGGGCGCGCGTCGTACGCGTGTTGCAGATGTTCGCGCGCCAGCTTCAAATCGCCCAGACGAAAATGAACCCATCCGAGTGAGTCAAGAATGAACGCATCGTCCGGCGCAAGCTCGCGCGCCTTTTCGATCAACTGCAACGCTTCTGGAAGCCGCAGATTGCGGTCGGCCAGGCTGTAGCCGAGCGCGTTGTACGCGTGCGCATAGTCGGGCTTCAGCTCGATGATGCGGCGCAACTGCTTTTCCATGACTGCGACCTGATTCAGCCGCTCGGCGGCCATTGCAGTGTCGTAGAGCAGCGGCACGCTGTCGGGCGCGATCGCCAGCGCCTGCGATAGCAACTTGTACGATTCGTCAAACCGCCTTGCGTCGCGCAGCAGTTGTGCTTCGGCCAGAACCAGTTGCGTCTTCTCGTCGGCCGACTGTACGCTGACGGTGCGCAGCAGTTTGCGTGCTTCATCGAGCCGCTGCATTTTCGACAGCACGAACGCTTCACGCACGCGCGCTGTCAAGAACTCGTCACCGCCGTCGATCTTGCGCAGCCATTCGAGCGCGGCCGGAAATTGCTTTTCATCCTCCGCAATCTGCGCGAGATACAAATACGCCGGCTCGGCGGCGCGCGCCCCGGCACGCGAGCCGTCGCCGGTTCCATCGGATGCCGCGATCAACTCCAGATAGCGTTGCAGGTACGTGCGTGCATCGGCGGGAAGTTTGCCCTGCATCGAAAGCAGCGCCATCGAATAAACGAGGTCCGGGTTTTTCGGATCGCTTTGCAGCAGCGCCGCGAACTGGGCACGCGCCAGATCGAATTTGTTGTCGGCGATCAGCAGTCGTGCGTAGGCGAGCCGTGTGTCGGGCACGGTCGGATTGCGTGTCACGAAGTCCTGCAGCAGTGCGAGTGCTGACGGCCGATCGCTCGCCTGCAGATACTGGGCCGCCGTCAACACTGCAGGTTGTGAATCCGGCGCTAGCGCGACCGCGGCGCGCGCTTCCTGTATCGCGCGTGCGTTCAACCCTCCGGCTTGTGCGGCATTGGCAACGACGAGCTTGACATCCGCCGATTGCGAATACGGCTGCGCCAGGCGTTCGATCAATGTGAACGCGCCGGCGCGATCTTGTGTTCGGGCGAGTGCGCGCTGCATTCGCGATAACTCGTCTGCTGGATTCGCCGCGGCCTCCAACTGAGCTTTGAACAGCGAATAGGCGTCGTCGAAACGGCTGCTGCCTGCGTAGAGCATTGCCAGCGTCTGTGACGCCTCGCTCGAGCTTGGCGCCAGCTCAAACCACACCTGCGCCGCCTCGAGTCCCTGAGCCATTGCGCGTCCCTGCAGCGCCAGTTCGGCGGCGCGCCGCGCTAGGCGCGGGTCGCGCGTCTCGCGCGCCAGTTTCATGTAAATGGCAAATGCCGAACCGATGTCACCCCGCTGCACGGCAACTTCGGCCGCCATGAGCTGGTACATCAGCGCGCTCGACATGTCCACGTTCGGAATCGTGTCGCCGCGCTCGGTACTGGGTTGCGGCGTTACCTCTGGCGTGCTTGGCGGCGCTGCGACCACCGTGTTCGCATCGACCGCCGCTGGGCGGGGTGTAGCTGCGCAGCCGAATAACGCGACGGCGGTCAGTACCAAAAACAGCGGACGAGTCATGATCGGATCCTGGCGTGTGTAGGGGCCCGTTACAAGCGGCCACACTGAAACGCGATGCGTGGCACATTAGCAGAATGATTCTGACGTCATTAACGCGAGAAAAGTGCCCGAACTGCCTGAAGTAGAGGTGACACGCCGCGCGCTGGCGCCGTATGTCGAACAGCAAAAGGTTGAGTCGGCGATCGTGCGCGAGGCTCGATTGCGCTGGCCGGTCCCCCCGCGGCTGCCGACGCTGATCGCGGGCCGGACCGTCGAGCGGCTGCGCCGGCGCGGCAAGTATCTGCTGTGGGAATTTGCGCATGGCACGCTGATTTCGCATCTCGGCATGTCGGGCGCATGGCGCGCATG
>JBDTQZ010000340.1:0-3654 GCA_039931935.1 Burkholderiaceae bacterium
CGTCGTGAGCAGGCCCAACTCGCCTTCGTTGACAATGAAAGCCATATCAACGTTCACGCCCAGTCGCGCGCGCCAACGAAGCCAGGCAAAGCACAGCACTCGAGCGCGCGTCGGCCTGCGGCGTGCTGCTAGCGCGCAGACCTTCGCGGTTGTGGCCAGATTCTGGGGTCGCGGGCCGTGTGGAGCACGGCCAGAACGACCACGCGCTTGGATTCGACCCGGTAGAAGACACCATAGGGAAACTGGGATAAGAGCGCGCGGCGCACTTCGCCGTGAACTGGCGTGAACATCTGCGGATAGCGCTCGATGGTATCAAACGCAGAACCGATAGCTGTAAGGAACCGCTCGCTCAGCCCTTTCGACTGCCCTTCGTAGTACCCAAACCCTACTGCAAGATCCCGCCCAACCTGCGGACGGTAAACAACCGGTAGAGACATCAGCGTCGCCGGGCGTCGGCGAGCACTTGGTCTCGTGAAGTCACATCGTCGGGGTTCTTCTCGTGATCGGCGAGGCGCTCGTCAAGCACCTGGCGGTGAGCGTCACCCAACGGCACGTTGGACGGGTCGGCGGCCAAGCTGGCCCAGATGACCTCCGCCAAGCGCAGTCGCTCCTCGGGTGGGAGCTTGAGGATATCGGCAACGTCGGCGTCACTCATATGGGTAGCCTACCACTCCAGTTATCTGCGCGCTAACGTGGCTGTAGAAAAACCCCAGCCTACGTGGAACGATGGTGTGCATCAAGACTCGAACAGGGAGTGTTGATTAGTGGGGGGCGACATGGCGAGATACAAGATCATCGACACCAATCCGAGGCTGCTGCCGGTGGATTTGTTGAAGCAACTGCTGCCCGGCACCTTCGAACACGCGCTGAACCATCTGCTCGATCACGAGATTGACCTGTCGGGGTTCGACGCACGCTATTGCAATGACGAGAGCGGCGCCTCGGCCTACCCGCCGGCGATGCTGCTCAAGGTGATCCTGTTTGCCTACGCGCAAGGCATCGTTGGCAGCCGCGGCATCGAACGCGCTTGTCGCGAGCACGCCACCTTCATCGCCCTGTGCTGCGATAGGGCGCCGCACTTCACCACGCTTGCCGGATTCATCAGCACGCTCGGGGACGAGGTGGCACGCATCTTTGGCCAGGTACTGTTCATCTGCGACCGGCAAGGCCTGATCGGACGCGAGATGTTCGCGATCGATGGGGTGAAGCTGCCGAGCAACGCATCGAAAGCCAGGAGCGGCACCCGCGCCGACTTCGAGCGTCAAGCCACGAAGCTCGAAGCCGCGGTTGAGGTCATGCTCGCGCGCCACCGTGCCGAGGACAACCGGGGCATTGAACCCGACATCCAGGCCAAGGCGGTCAAACGAATCGAACGCCTGACGCACGATGCGAAACAGATTCGCGAGTGGCTCACCCGGCACCCCAAGGACCGTCGCGGTGCGAAGGGCTCGATCCGCAAGAGCAACCGCACCGACAATGAGAGCGCCAAGATGGCCACCGGCAAGGGCGTGATCCAGGGCTACACCGGGGTGGCTGCGGTAGACGGGAAGCATCAGATTATCGTCGAGGCCCAGGCGCACGGCACGGGATCCGAACAGGAGTTGCTGGTCCCGGTGCTCAATGCGATGAAGGACATCCTGGCCGAGGATTGCCTCATTACTGCCGATGCGGGGTATCACTCGGAGCGCAACCTCAAGGCGCTGTCCGAACGCAACCTCGAGGCCCTGATCGCCGATAACGGTATGCGCCAGCGCGACGAGCGCTTCGCAAGCCAACCCCGGCACAAAGTGAAACCCGATCCGCTGTGGGACAAGAGCGCTGGTGCGAAGAAGGCGCGGTTATTCAGGCCCGAGGACTTCGCCTACGACGCAGAGTCGAAGACCTGCATCTGCCCCGCGGGGGAGTTTCTCTACCAGAACGGCAGCCGTTGCGTGATTCAAGGCAGAGAAGCGGTAAAGTTCACCGGCGCCAAGCGCGTGTGCGGGCCGTGTCCCTTAAGAGCCCGGTGCCTGCGCCACCCCGGCCGCACCCCGGTGCGCCAGGTGGTGTTTTTCACCGGCAAGAACCACAACCCTGAATCCCACACCGAGCGGATGAAACGCAAGATCGACAGCGCAGCAGGTCGCAGGCGCTACGGGCAACGCTTTGCCACCGTGGAGCCGGTGTTCGGCAACGTCCGATACAACAAGGGGCTCGACCGCTTTACGCTCAGAGGCAAAGCGAAAGTCGATGCGCAGTGGAAGCTCTACTGCCTGGTGCACAACATCGAGAAGCTGGCGCATCACGGGTATGCAAGTTGATCCAGGCAGGTCAGGTGGGCGCTCGTGGGTACCCAGTTCGCGCTGGGCAGCGCGATTAAAACCCATTCACTGAAAACTTCCGCGTGCTGCGATTGCAGCGGCACACCCGCGCGCGCCTAAAGGGGTTTTTCTACAACCTCAACGTTCGCCGTGAACCGCGCGCGCCGCTCTTGCGCGCGTCGGTTTCCACGGCGCTGTTGGGTGGCAATTCGCCGCAGTCATAGGTCGTCCGGCGTCAGGCCTGTGCGTTTTGCAAGCCGCGCGAGCATGCGTGGCCCGATCTCCTCGCGGTCATGAAACGCGAAGACCACGTCAGGCCAGGTAGGCCTGGAAAGAGTCTTGTGGGAACCGGACTGACGCTTGAGAGTCCAGCCGATCCGGTAAAGCGCAGAGAGGACACGATTGGCCTTGGACGAAGGCCACGAGCTCATGCCACGGCGATAGAGATGGACTGAGGTCCGCTCTCGTTGTGCTCCAGTCGCTCCGCGAGAACACGTAGGGCCAGTGCCTGGGCTTTGGCCATCGCTTCCTGGGCCGTGGCGCCATACGCCAGAACGCCAGGAAGTTCAGGGACTTCCGCGAGCCAGCGCCCGTCCTCTTCCCGCTCGTGCTCGATGGTGAAATGCATAGGCACCTCTACAGTTGTCGCGATTCTACGCCTGCCTCTACATCGCCACCCAACGTCAGCGGCCACCGGCGCGCGCCGCTTTTGCGCGCGTCCGTGTGGGCCGCTTTGTTAGACCTCGCCCCTTACCCGGTGCACGGATAAGCGTGCGAAGGGCTTCGTTTACGGCGGCCGAGTTCTTGAATTTCTTGTGGACATCCGGCTCTATGACGACGACGTTGCTGCTTTCGAGGTAGCGTCGGTAGTACTTGCCTCGGACGGCGCCAGAGAAGTTGTATTCGGGCCGCATTTCGGGTTCAGCGGCGCGTAGGGCTTTAGGTTTCATAGTCTTTGCGTTCATGTGATGTGGCTCGACGAGCCGAAATAATGCGAATGGTATCCCCTTGCTCGACGTGGCACACGACGAGCAGTTGTCCTGCGCTTGAGTACCCAATCGTGATATGGCGTTCCTCGCCGACAGAGTGCTCGGGGTCAGGAATGGTTCCAGCGAGTGGATCTCCGAAGACCGTCGTTGCTTCGTGGAAAGATACGTCGTGGGCGAAGACGTTCTCCTCTGCCTTCGCCGGGTCCCAGGTGAACTCCATCTAGCGTTTCGCGGTTCCCACTTGGCGAGGTCTAATGTTCCAAATGAGACGCGCGCGGCCGCCGTTGCCGCGCGTCGCTCTCCATTTGGCGGTTAGCAGCCTGTTGAAAAACTCCCCGAACGATGCTGATGCTGACGTGTCATAG
>JBDTQZ010000341.1:0-3654 GCA_039931935.1 Burkholderiaceae bacterium
CGCGGTCGTAGATCATCAAATGACGGATCAATGCCAACGTCATCGCGAGCGCGTGTGTCGCCACCTCGCCGACGCCGTAATCCGGCGAGTTCGCGACCCACACGCCGTGGCGGCGGCAGGCTTCGGTATCGATCGTGTCGAAACCCGCGCCATAACGGCTTACGAGTCCGATGCGAGGCAGCGCAGCGAGCACGCGGTCCGTCACGGGCGCGTATTGCAACAGCAATGCGTCGCATTCGGGCGCAGCCTTGATCAAATCATCCTCGCTCCTGCATTGCGCTTCGAAAAGATCAACGCCACCGTTACGAAACACCTCGCGCTCGAGTTCTATATCGGGAAAATCGTAGTCGGTGATCAGCGCGCGCACGTTTGCAAAGGCTCAATGATTGTCTTTGGGAACCGCCGAACCACTGCTGCCGACAAGAAAGTCGAGATCGGCGCCTTTGTCGGCTTGCTGCACATGATCGAAGTACAGCTTGGTGTATCCGCGCGACATCGGAGGTGCGGGGGCTTTCCATGCGGCGCGGCGGCGCTTCAACTCCTCGTCGCTCACTTCCAGATGCAAGCGGCGGCGTTCGACATCGAGTTCGATGATGTCGCCCGTCTTCACCAGCGCAAGATTGCCGCCGGCGGCGGCTTCCGGCGCCACGTGCAGCACCACGGTGCCATACGCGGTGCCGCTCATCCGCGCATCGGAAATCCGCACCATGTCGGTGACGCCCTGACGCAACAGCTTGGCCGGCAGCGGCATGTTGCCGACTTCGGCCATTCCCGGATACCCCTTCGGCCCGCAGTTCTTTAACACCAGAATGTCATCAGCAGTGACATCGAGGCTGTCGTCTTCAACACTCGCATGCATTTCGTCGCTGGTTTCAAACACGACCGCGCGGCCTCGGTGCTTCATCAATGCCGGCGTTGCCGCCGACGGTTTGATCACTGCGCCGTCGGGCGCGAGATTGCCGCGTAATACGGCGATACCGGCACGCGTCTTGAACGGATCGGCAAGCGGCCTGATCACGCGCTTGGTTCCGTCGAGGTCGTACCGAGGCGCGTCCTTGTTGTTGTCCCACAGCGTGTGGCCGTTTGCGGTGAGTGCATCCTTGTTCAAGCTCGCGCCGAGCTCGCGAATCACGGCCGGCAATCCACCCGCGTAATAAAAGTCTTCCATCAAATACTGGCCGGAAGGTTGCAGGTCGACCAGGCAAGGCAGGTCGTGGCCGAGTGTGTCCCAGTCATCGAGCGACAGCGGCACACCCGAGCGGCCTGCCAGTGCGAGCAGATGGATGACTGCGTTGGTCGAGCCGCCGATCGCAGCGTTGATGCGAATTGCATTCTCGAACGCGGCGCGGGTCAGAATCTTCGACAGCAACAGATCGTCTTCGACCATCTGCACAATGCGCCGTCCGGCCATCCGCGCAAGCACGTTACGACGGGCGTCGACGGCTGGAATCGCCGCATTGCCGGGCAATCCGACGCCGAGCGCTTCGACCATGCTCGCCATCGTCGACGCGGTGCCCATCGTCATGCAGTGGCCGTGCGAGCGGTGCATGCACGACTCCATCTCGACAAAATCCTCGTACGGCACTTGGCCTGCCCGCAGCGCTTCGCTGACCTGCCAGACGCCGGTGCCGGAGCCCAACTCGCCACCGCGATACTTGCCCGACAGCATCGGTCCGCCGGACACGCCGATCGTCGGCAAATCGACGCTCGCAGCGCCCATCAGCAACGCTGGAGTTGTCTTGTCGCAGCCCATCAGCAGTACGACGCCGTCAAGCGGATTGGCACGAACCGACTCTTCGACGTCCATGCTGACCAGATTGCGAAACAGCATCGTCGTCGGGCGCATTAACGTCTCGCCAAGCGACATCACCGGGAATTCGAGTGGAAAGCCGCCCGCCTCGAGCACGCCTTGCCGCACCTGCTCGGCAAGCATGCGAAAGTGCGTATTGCACGGCGTCAACTCGGACCACGTGTTGCAGATGCCGATCACAGGACGGCCGTCGAATTGATCGTGCGGAATGCCACGGTTCTTCATCCACGAGCGATAAATGAATCCGTCGCGGTCGAGGCGGCCGAACCAGGATTGACTGCGACGGGGCTTGCGCGATGGCATTCGGGAATTGCGAGGGATCAACCGACAGGCGCGGTGAGTGTAGCCATGGACATTAAGGACGGTCAACAGCGAAGACAAGAAATCGGTCAAGTGGTCTGACCAATTTTGCGGATATCCTTTGCAAAATCGGAGGAGCGATGAACAAGCTCGACATGCGGGGACGCGGCGCGATTGTGACCGGAGGTGCGGCGGGCATCGGTTATTCCATTGCACAACGACTCGTGGCATCAGGCGCACGCGTCAGTCTGTGGGACCGCGATGCGCCCGCTTTGCAAGCCGCCGCAAAGTCGCTGGGCGGCGACTCGCATACGCACACGCTCGACGTCACTCGTGAAGACGAAGTGGCACGTGCATGCGATGCCAGCGTGAAAGCGCTCGGCCGCATCGACGCCCTGGTTTGCAGCGCCGGCATCACGGGCCCGAACACGACGGTGCAACAGTATCCGGTCGCCGCGTGGAGGGAAGTGCTGGACGTCAACTTGACCGGTGTCTTTCTGTGCAATCGCGCGCTGATTGCGCATATGCAGGCCAACGACTACGGACGCATTGTCAATATCGCATCGATCGCCGGCAAGGAGGGCAACCCGAACGCGAGCGCGTACAGCGCGTCGAAGGCCGGCGTTATCGCGTTGACCAAATCGCTTGGCAAGGAACTCGCGAAGACGGGAATACGCGTGAACTGTGTCACTCCGGCGGCAGTGAAGACCGGAATGTTTGCGCAGATGACTCAGAGCCACATCGATTTCATGCTGTCGAAGATCCCGATGGGCCGCTTCGGTGAGGTCGACGAGATCGCTGCACTGGTGACCTGGCTTGCGACCGAAGAGTGTTCGTTCTCGACTGGCGCGGTGTTCGATCTGTCGGGTGGCCGCGCGGTTTATTAGGGCCTGTTCATACTAAGAACGTGAGTGCGAAAGATGGATTGCGGGTGCTGTGCTAGGCGCCGCGAGCGCCGTTGGCAGACGCCAATCAGCGAAGCGGCAACGACGCAATGCGCCCGCAATCCGTCTTTCCCTCCGGGTTGGTCCGCAATGCGGCGTCTGCTTTGGCGGACGGCTTGTGAATGGACCCACCATTCACTGCGCCGCCCTTCGCGCATCCATCCGCATTGCGGCCCAACGCATCTCACGTTCTTAGTATGAACAGGCCCTTGCGCTACGCGACACAAGCGCTGCAGCAATTCGCGCGCGATCTTCTGATTGGCGCGGGTCTCGAGCGGGACATGGCGTCGGTGGTCGCCGAGGTCGTGCTCGAGGGCGACCTGCTCGGACACGACACACACGGCCTGGCCCTTCTGGCGTCCTATCTGCGCGAGCTCGACACCGGAACGATGGCGAAGAGCGGAAGCCATCGCGTGATTGAGCAACGCACCGGTAGCGCACTATGGGACGGCGGCCGTTTGCCGGGCCCGTGGCTGACGCGGCTCTATCCGCCCGAGCAGTTCGGGAGCTACACATTTTTTGCGGCCGTGGCCGCCAATGTGGCGGTGCTGGCCTGCGCGCGCTACGACTTTGCGCTGCCGCTCGTGCGCGACGAGTCCG
>JBDTQZ010000342.1:0-3649 GCA_039931935.1 Burkholderiaceae bacterium
CGTCATCGCCTATCCGAAGACCGAAGAAGACATCGTCGACCTGTTCGACTGGTGCAGCCGGCACAACTTGGCGGCCGTGCCGTACGGCGGCGGCACGAGCGTCGTTGGCGGCGTCAACCCGCCCGAATACGACCGGTATCGCGGGGTCGTGACGATCGATTTGAAGCACTTCGACAAGGTGCTCGAAGTCGACGCGAAGTCGCAGTCGGCGCGCATCCAGGCCGGCGTGCTCGGCCCGAGCCTCGAAAGGCAACTCAAGCCGACAGGGCTCACGATGCGCTTCTTCCTACAGGCGTGGGAGTTCTCATCGCTCGGCGGCTGGATCGCCACGCGCGCAGCGGGCCATTTCGCGACGGCCTATACGCAGATTGACGACCACGTACAGAGTATGAAGGTGGTCACACCGGCGGGTAACATCGAATCGCGCCGTTTCCCGGTATCGGGCGCGGGCCCCAACCCGGATCGCCTCTTCCTCGGCTCCGAGGGCGCGCTCGGAATCATCACCGAGGCGTGGGTCCGCCTGCATCGCAAGCCGGTGTTTCGCAAGATGACGACGGTGCGCTTCGACAACTACGACAACGCAGTCGAAGCAACGCGCCTGTTGTCACAATCCGGACTGAATCCCTCCAACGCGCGATTGATCGAGCGCGAAGAGGCGGCCTATGCCGGTTCGAGCGACGGCAGCTACGACATCCTCGTGCTCGGCTTCGAATCGGCCGACCACAGTGTCGACGCCTGGATGAGTCGTGCGCTCGAAATCTGCGCCGAATGCTCGGGTAAATGGGATCCGGAGTCGCTGAACGAGAAGGTCGCGGGATCGGACTCTGGCACGGTCAACTGGCGCAACAAGTTCCTGCGCGGACCCTTCATGCGCGAACACGCGATCGCTCGCGGCGTGATGCGCGAGACGATGGAGACCGCAGTCACGTGGGATCGGTTCGCCGCGTTGCGCAACCACGTCAAGGCGGAAACGCATCGCGCCATTCGCGAAGTGACCGGCCGCAAAGGCTCCGTCACCTGCCGCTTCACGCACCTGTATCCGGACGGTCCGGCGCCGTACTTCACGTGGTTTGCCTACGGCGACAAGTCGCGCATTCCCGAGCAGTACATGGCGATCAAACGTATCGCCGAGCAGGCGATGGTCGATGCGGGCGGCACGGTAACACACCACCACGCGCTCGGCCGGGACCATCGACCCTGGTACGACAAGGAGCGGCCCGAGCTCTTCTGCACCGCGATGAAGGCAGCGAAGGCGGCCTTCGATCCGAAGCAGATCCTGAATCCCGGCGTGTTGTTCGATCCGAACTGATCAACCAAAGAAAGAGAGTGCACCATGGCAGGACCGTTGTACGGTATCAAGGTACTTGACCTCAGCCGCATCCTTGCGGGGCCGTGGAGCACGCAGTTGCTCTCCGACCTCGGCGCGGATGTGATCAAGGTCGAGCGTCCGGAAGTCGGGGACGATACGCGCGGCTGGGGACCTCCGTTCCTGACGCGCGACGACGGCACGCCGACGGCCGAATCCGCGTACTTTCTTTCCGCGAATCGCGGCAAGCGCTCGATCACCGTCGACATCAGCAGCGCCGAAGGCCAGCAGATTCTTCGTGAGCTGGTGAAGACGGCCGATGTGTTCGTCGAGAACTACAAGGTAGGCGATATGAGGCGCTACGGGCTCGATTACGCCGCGCTCTCCGAGATCAATCCGTGTCTCGTCTACTGCTCGATCACCGGCTTTGGCCAGACCGGTCCCTACAGCAGTCGCGCAGGGTACGACTTCGTGATCCAGGCAATGGGCGGGCTGATGAGCATCACCGGCCCGAGTGACAATGAGCCCGGCGGCGGCGCGCAGAAATGCGGCGTGCCGATCTCCGACCTGATGACAGGCATGTACGCGTCGGTCGCGATCGTCAGCGCGTTGTTTGAGCGCGCCAGCAGCGGCAAGGGTCAGTACATCGATATGAGCCTGCTCGACACGCAGGTCGCGTGGCTCGCCAATCAGGCGTCCAACTATCTCGTTTCAGGCAACGCGCCGCAGCGCTGGGGCAACGCGCATCCCAATCTCGCACCCTACCAATCGTTTGCGAGCAGCGATGGCGAACTGATCGTGGCTGTGGGGAACGACCGTCAATTCAGCGCGCTGTGCCGCACGCTCGGCGTCGAACACCTCGCCACCGACCACCGCTACGCGACGAATGCGCAACGGCTTAAAAACCGTGTATCGCTGATCGCCGCACTAACCGAGGTTTTCGTCCGCCGCACCAAGAGCGAGTGGCTGGCCGAGCTCGAAAGCGCCGGCGTGCCGTGCGGACCGATCCAGTCGATCCCTGAAGCGTTGGCCGACGAGCATGTGCGGGAGCGCGGCATGGTGTTCTCGTTGCAGCATTCGAGCGGCGCGACAGCGCCGCAGATCGCCAATCCCATCAAGTTCTCGAGAAACCGAATAGCCTATCGACGTGCACCCCCTGCGCTCGGCGAGCACACCGCAGAAGTATTGGCAGCGGACCTCGGTTGGTCCTCTGCACAGATCTCTGCCTCAAAGCAAAGAGGAACGATTTGAGGCCAGTTTCGACGACATTCCCCAAAACCGCAACCCCAACCAGGAGACTTGTAATGACTAGATATCTACGCCACATCGCGACGTCGCTCATGCTCATCGGTGCCTTTTGCAGCAGCCCTGCCGCTGTCGGCAAGGACTGGCCCGCGCAGCAGGTCCGCATCGTCCTGCCGTACCCGCCCGGCGGCGCCTCGGACATCACCGCACGGCTGCTCGGCAACAGGATGGGGCAGGCCTGGGGGGAGACGGTCGTCATCGAAAACCGACCCGGCGCGAATGGGATCATCGCCAACGAAGTCGTTGCGAAAGCAGCCGCCGACGGATACACGATCCTGATGGCCAATTTAGGGCCGAACGGGATCAATCCGGCGGTCTATTCCAAGTTGCCTTATGACACGATGAAGGATTTCGTGCCCGTAATTCTCACGACGTTCGTGCCGTTGGTGATCGTGACCTCGGCCGATTCTCCGTTCAAAACACTGGCGCAACTGATCGCGGCGGCGAAAGAAAAGCCTGGGCAAATCAGCTTCGGTTCGGCTGGTAATGGGGCGAGCAGTCACCTCGCCGGCGAGCTGCTCACTTCGATGATGAGAGTCAAGTTGATGCACGTTCCCTATAAGGGCGATGCACCATCTATCACCGACGTTATGGGAGGCCAGATCCAGATGGCCCTGCCCACCGCGCTGGCTGGCGTGCCACATATCAAGAGCGGGAAACTACGGGCGCTCGCCGTCACGAGCAAGAGGCGCATTGCATCGCTACCCAACGTTCCCACAGTCGACGAGGCGCTCGGCATCAGCGGCTATGAAGCCGTGTCGTGGGGCGGTTTCATGGTGCCCACCGGCACCCCTTCTGCGGTGATCGCTAAGATCAATGCCGAAACCAATAAGGCGCTGCAAACGCCCGATGTCAGCGAGAAGCTGATCGCACAAGGCGCAGAGATCGTTGGTGGCACGCCCGAGGCGTTCGGCACCTTCCTGCGGGCCGAACTCGTCAAATGGAAGAAGGTAGCCGACGGCGCCAAGGTCCGGCTCGACTGACGCAGCGCGCATTGCGATATCCTTGGCACTATGGCCAATGTGAAGAATGTAGCAG
>JBDTQZ010000343.1:0-3646 GCA_039931935.1 Burkholderiaceae bacterium
GCAGGCGCGCAAAGACTTCGTTGCAAGGCAGCCGATGGGCCGGCTCGCCACTGCGGAAGAGATTGCGGAGACATTCGTCTATCTTGTCTCGGATGAATCATCATTCATGACCGGCCAGGCGATCTTCGTCGACGGCGGCATGTCTCTCTAACGGGAACTCAAAATGAAATTGCTGCGCTACGGCCCGGCGGGCTACGAAAAACCCGGTGTGCTCGACGCCACCGGCAAGATTCGCGATCTGTCGGGCGTCATCGATCACATAGACAGTCTGCACCTGGCGCCTCGCGAGCTGAAGAATCTGGCGCAGGTAAAGACTGAGTCGCTTCCTCTGGTTTCTGGTTCGCCCCGGCTCGGCGTGCCGTACATCGGCATCGGCAAATTCATCGCGATCGGCCTTAACTTTGCGGATCATGCGGCCGAGGCAGGCGCGCAGGTGCCGAAGGAGCCGATCATTTTCATGAAAGCCACGACGTGCATCACCGGGCCGAACGATGACGTCGTCATTCCTCGAAATTCGACGAAGACCGACTGGGAAGTCGAGCTGGGCATCGTGATCGGCACCATCGCGCAATACGTGACGATCGAGCGAGCGCTCGAGTACGTCGCTGGCTATTGCGTGATCAACGATGTCTCTGAGCGCCAGTTCCAGCTCGAGCGTGGCAGTCAATGGGACAAGGGCAAGGGTTGCGATACCTTCGGCCCGATCGGTCCGTATCTGGTAACACGTGACGAAGTGCCCGATCCTCAGAAGCTTGACATGTGGCTCGACGTCAATGGCGAACGGATGCAGCGCGGTAGCACAGCAACGATGATCTTTGGCTGTGCGCACCTTGTCAGCTATGTCAGCCAATTCATGACGCTGATGCCGGGCGACATCATCACGACCGGCACTCCGCCAGGGGTCGGCATGGGAAAGAAGCCACCGCGTTATCTGCAAAGCGGCGACGTGATCACACTGGGAATTGCAGGCCTCGGTGAGCAGCGGCAGAACGTCCGCGCCCACTCCTAGAAAAATGGCGACGTCCGTGAAACCAGAAGTACTGCTCGTCGCACCGATTTACAAGCCAGCGCAGGCGAAGCTCGAAGCCACCTACACGACACACTCGCTGTTGAATGCCAGCGACCGCGCCGCATTGATTTCGAAAGTTGCACCGCGCATCGATGTCGTTGTCACCAGCGGCGGCGGCGCCGGCATCAAGCGCGAGTTGATCGAGCAATTGCCTCAGCTGAAACTGATCGCCTGTTTCAGCGTCGGCCTCGATGCGGTCGATCTGGCCGCTGCGCGTGAGCACCGGATCGCCGTGACCAATACGCCCGACGTGCTGACTGACGACGTCGCTGATCTAGCCATGGGGCTAATGCTCGCTACCGCAAGGCGCATGGCGGCGGCTGACCGCTTCGTACGTGCGGGTCGGTGGCTGGACGGAGGATTTCCACTCACCAGTAAAGTCAGCGGCAAACGGTTGGGCATTGTCGGCATGGGCCGTATCGGGCAGGCGATCGCGCGCCGTGCTGCCTCCTTCGACATGCAGATCGCCTGGCACGGGCCGGCGAAAAAGGATTTGCCGTACCGCTTCGAGCCAAAGCTCGTCGAGCTCGCGCGCTCGGTTGATTTTCTGGTGGCCGCATGTCCTGGCGGCGCAGCGACGCGTGGACTGATCAGCCGCGAGGTTCTGACGGCGCTCGGTCCAAAAGGCGTCTTCATCAACATCTCGCGCGGCTCGGTCGTCGATGAAGCGGCCATGGTGGACATGCTGGTCAGCGGCCAATTGGGCGGCGCCGGACTCGACGTGTTTGTCGACGAACCTCGCGCTCCGTCCGCACTATTTAATCTTGACAACGTCGTTCTGCAACCACACCAGGCGAGTGCCACCGATGAAACGCGCGGCGCGATGGCGCAGCTCGTGCTCGACAATGTCGCGGCCTACGCTGCTGGCCGGACGCTGCTGACACCTGTCGACTGAAGAGTTACGCGCACATGCGCGCAGGCTGACGCGCACCAGTCATCTGCTTAACGCACCAGGCAAGGACGCTTCGGATCGAATTTCCAGCCGGGAATCAAGAACTGCATCGCGGTCGAATCGTCACGCGCGCCGAGGGCCGTGCTGCAAGTACAGCTGATGCGCTTTGTCGACTTCGCCCATGTCGAGCTCGACACCCAGGCCCGGCTTCTTCGGCAAATCCACAAACCCGCCGCGGATCTGCAGCGGTTCCTTCGTCAGGCGCTGACCGTCCTGCCAGATCCAGTGCGTGTCACCACATCGGCTTCATGTCGATGATCAACTCCATCATGGCGACCGCGCAGCTGCATCTCGAGCGTCTGAACGCACGCGTGCGCGAGACGGTTCCCGCGAGCGAGCTGGTGGTCGGCGTGCAGTGTGGCGGCAGCGATGCATTCTCCGGTGTCACCGCCAATCCCGCCGTTGGCTTCTGTGCTAGTGCGTGCCGGCGCAGCCGTGATGTTCTCCGAAACGACCGAGGTCCGAGACGGTATCGACCAGCTGACATCGCGCGCCACGACACCCGAAGTAGCGCAAGCCATGATTCGCGAAATGGCGTGGTACGACACCTATCTGAGCCGCGGCCAAGTCGACCGCAGTGCCAACACCACACCGGGCAACAAGAAAGGTGGCTTGGCTAACATCGTCGAGAAGGCAATGGGATCGATCGTCAAGTCGGGTTCGGTTCCGATCTCGGGCGTACTCCCGCCGGCGAGAAACTAAAGCAGAAAAGGTTGATTTACGCAGCCACGCCGGCCAGCGACTTCATCTGCGGCACGTTGCAACTGGCCGCAGGAATGAACCTGCATGTGTTCACCACCGGACGGGGCACGCCTTACGGACTCGCCGCGGTGCCAGTGATCAAAGTCGCAACGCGCAGCGACCTGGCGCGGCGCTGGCACGACCTGATGGACATCAACGCCGGCGCGATCGCCGATGGGTCGGCGTCAATCGAGGACGTCGGCTGGGAGCTCTTCCGTTTGGTTCTGGAAGTTGCCAGTGGCCGCAAGAAGACATGGGCCGAACAATGGAAGCTGCACAACGCGCTGGTGCTGTTCAATCCTGCGCCAGTCACCTGACAAAGCGCGCACTCTTACGTGGGTTGCAACGGCCGCCATCAGGCTGCGGTTTTTCCAGAAACTGTTAGTACTGTATTTTTATTCAGTATAGGCGCGCAGAGCAAGGCATAGTGCGGGTCTCGCGACGAACGGCCGTCCATGTTATGCCGCAGCTGCAGCATTTAGGAGCAGAATCGTGCGGTCTAAAACACGTTAGGCGTCATGCCCCTCAACGAAGCTAAATCAAGCAAGTCTGCGTTGCCGCGCTGGCAAATTGTCGGCTGGGCAATTCTTTGCTCCACAGCATTCGTTGGGTTTGTCGGTCTCATTCTTCGTGGCCTTGCGATGGTTCGAGACGGTCGCGGAGCGGAGACTTATCGCACTTTCTGGCTCGTCGAGTTCAACTGGGTTGGCGTGCTCATCATGGTCGGCGCCGCGGCGATTGCGCTTCTTATCGCAATTGCGTTCCACTGGCGCGAAGAACAACAATGGCGCGCACTCGAACGAAAGTACAACGGTCGCGATGACGCCTAGGTACGGTCCATCCACATCGGTAACAAAGTAGTCCGGGGACATAGGTAACAGTTT
>JBDTQZ010000344.1:0-3635 GCA_039931935.1 Burkholderiaceae bacterium
AGTTCGTGTCGAATACTTGTTCCTCGACGGCAAGGCCTTCGCGTTCAGGTCGTCGCCGGCGAATTAGCACGTTTCTCACGGCATTTAGCACTCGCCACACGCGAGTGCTTTGTTGCATTCACGCTTTAGTAGTCTTTTTGGCTTCTACCAGCCAGGGTTTTACATGTATACCGTTTACGTGCTTCCGCGTTGATTCGAATGCAGCGTAAACGGAGGTCTTGATGAGCGTGCCTGCAGTAATTCCGTCGCCGATTGCGATCGCGGGGTTCAAGGACGTCTACCAGGTGTTGCGCGTTGAAGACGCGCTGACCGGCCTGCAGGAGCTCGGCGCCAGCGCGAGCGAAGCGTTGCGAGCAACCTACGTCAAGATGATTCGAAGCGGCGGCCAGCGCTTCGTGACCAAGCCAGCCGCGCTCCCCGACATCGATGCGCTGATCAACGAGCTTCCTAACTTCGAAGCGCCACTTCAGGACATTCGCAAACAGCTTGCCCTGTGTTTGTCATCCGACGATCCGCTGGAACTCGAGCCCATCTTGCTGCTCGGCGAACCGGGCATCGGCAAGACGCACTTCGCGCGCCGCCTCGCAAAACTACTCGGCACCGGCTACAACTTTATCGGCATGAGCTCACTGACAGCCGGCTGGATTCTTTCCGGAGCGTCGGCCCAGTGGAAAAACGCCAAGCCGGGCAAAGTGTTCGACGCGCTGGTCAACGGTGATTACGCCAACCCGGTGATCGTTGTCGATGAAATCGACAAGGCCGGCAGCGACACGCAATACGACCCGTTAGGCAGTCTGTACACCTTGCTCGAGCACGACACGGCTACCGAATTCGTCGATGAGTTTGTCGAAGTGCCGATCGATGCATCCGACGTGGTGTGGATCGCAACTGCCAATGACGCCCACTCGATACCGTCGCCTATCTTGAACCGGATGAACGTGTATGCGATCGATCCGCCGGATCACGAAGGCTCGCGCCGTATTGCGCGCTGCATCTACGACGAACTGCGTGGTGAGCACGCCTGGGGCCAGACATTTCCTCCAGAGCTGGCGGATGAAAACCTCGACCGGCTTGCCCGGTTAAAGCCGCGCGAGATGCGGCGCGTGTTGCTGGCTGCATTCGGGACCGCCAAACTCGCGGGCCGCAATCAAGTGCAGCCAGATGACATCACCGAAGAGCGAGCTGCAAAGAAAGCACGGATCGGCTTCTAGACGAGCGTTATTCGTCGACGCGTCAGGATTATTTTGACGCCTTCGCTTGTTCGGCAGCAACTCGGCTGTAAACCGGTCCCCACAGTGGATGGCCGACTTCGGCATCGGTCAACTTGAAGTTCAGGTCGGCGGTGAATGCAGCGCGGAATGCCGACTCGCATTCCGCCGGGCGGCTATACGCACATGCGATGAACGCGAGATGCTTGTTCGCAGCTGCCACGTCACTGCGGTCGTGTAGTCCTTCGGCAAGTGCCCGCCTGAACATCACTTCGGCGCGCTCGTACTGGCCGTCTTCGTAAAAACGCATGCCGTTGATGAAGGAACGCTCCGCTGGTTGCTCATACAGGCGGGCGATGCTGATCGATGGCGGTGGCGCAGGAGGCGGTGCGCGGGGCGGCTCGAGCAACGCGCAGCCGCCGAAAACTACGCCGGGCACCGCGATAGCGGCCAGCCGGCGAAGGTTGCGCAATGTCTGGCTCATTGAAACAAGTGGCTGATTCGGAGCGGACGACCCGGCTCGACGTCAACCTCGGTGATGAACGGCTGCCGCTGTCCGTTGCGCAGTTCGATCGTGTGGCGTCCGGTAGGTAGCTGAAGCTGTGCGAGCGGCGGCGTTGTCCCTGTTCTCGCTCCATTGACAAACACCTCTGCCCAAGGAGCGACTGCGAAAACCACAACACCCTTGGTGTTCGCGGAAGTGGCTGCCTTCGAAAGACGGAGCATGTTTCCGCGCGGACTTGCAGGTTGAGGGGAGGTCTCCGTTCGCGGAGTGGACGCGGGCGACGCATTCTCGCTCGTTGCCATGGGTGCGCCTTCCCCCGATGATTCGGGCTGGGAAGGCGGAATCGTCGGTGACACGCCGGCCACTTCGCGAGCCGGCTGGCGGCTAGTATCCCGCCACACCGCTCCGAAAGCGGCGATCAACGCGATCGCGCACGCGGCAGCACCGAGCGCCACATGGTTGTTCGAGCGCGGCGGCGGCCGGTTCATTCGCATTGTCGACTGCATGCCGACCGTTGGTACGCGCATTTGCACCGTCGGCACGATCGCGACTTGAGCAGGCATGCCGGTAATGGTCAAGGCACTCGAAAGCTGGTTTCCGCGATTGCCCCACAGAAATGTCGTCAGCGCATTGCGGAATTGCGCGGCAGTACCAAAGGGTCGAGCCCCGTGCAACTCAAGTGCGTTCTCTGCGATTTCAGCCAGCGCCAACGGCGCGGCCGGTCGAATTTCGATGATGGCGCTCTCGCCGCCCTTGCGCGCGCGCAGTGCATTCAGATCTGGCCGTGTGCCCGTTAGCAACAGAAACAGCAGCGCACCAAGCGCACGAATATCCTTGCGGCGAGCTTCCGGCCCCAACTCGTTCTGAAAGTACGGCAGCATCGCTTGGGTTCCGGCCAGCTCAAAATCGCCGGTCGCGCCGCTATCGATCCATCCACCGAAGCCCATCACTTTCGGTAGCTTGTCGGGCTCCTGCAGATAGATGCGCGACGGCGCCAAGTGTCCGTGCGGCACGCCGCGCGAGTGCGCGTGTTCGACCGCGTCGGCTACGCGCGCTGCGATGTCCGCAGCCTGCAGCACGCCAGGGTGAAAGCCGTCATGTAATGCCTCGTCGAGCAGCTTGCCGTCTACTCGCTCAAGTGCCAGGTAGCCAATGTTGTGTATACGACCGGCGTCGAACACCGTCACGATGTGCGGATGGTGCAAGCGCCCTGCGGCCTGCGCTTGCCGCATGAATGCCTGTTCGATGCGTTCATGGCCGGCCGATTCCTCGCCGCGCCGCGGCTGCAACTGCACGGCCTTCAACACCAGCTCGCGGTTAAGCACCGGATCCATTGCCAGATACGCGACGGTGTGCCGATCGCGCCGCAATTCGCGCAGGATCGAATAGCGGCCGATCAGCTTGAGATTCTGGGTAAGCGCTTCGGGCATGTGGATGGGGCGGTGTTGCCTCAGGCTAGCAGCATATGCACACACAACCAATCGCCGCTAACGGACAAAAAGCACGCCGAAAGGAGCGCTTAGAAGCGATGTTGCAGGCCGAGCGTCTCACCCGATTTGATCTCGACGCGCGCGACGAACGGCGCGACCGAGCCATTGCGAATCTCGATCGTATGCACGCCGGGCGGCAGTGTCAGCTGCGTCAGCGGCGGTGACACGCCTCGCGAGCTGCCATCGACACTGACCTCTCCCCACGGCGATACTGCCAGCGTCACGGTGCCATCGCGCGGCGGCACGACCGGCGCCGGCGGCGGCTCAACCTTGCGGCGAGTCACGGCCTTCGCTGCTGCGGCTTGCGATTCGAGCAGTGCTGCCGCTGCAACGGCCTCTGGCGTCGGGGACGGTTGCGGCTCGACGGGTGCTGGCGTGACCGGCTGTACTGCTATCACGGGCGGGGGAACTTCCACCGGCGGTGGCGGCACC
>JBDTQZ010000345.1:0-3626 GCA_039931935.1 Burkholderiaceae bacterium
GCTGGCGGGCGCGATTCCGATTTCTCCGCAGGTCCAAGAAGCGATCGGCATTTCAGCGAGCAGGTTAACGCCGGCGGAGCTGATCTCGGCGATTTTGAAAGCCCCGGTCGACCTTTTGTACAACGGTGGCATTGGTACCTATGTCAAAGCGACCGGTGAATCACACGCCGACGTCGGCGATCGCGCCAACGATGTATTGCGCGTCAACGGCGCGGAGCTGCGCTGCAAGGTCATTGGCGAAGGAGGCAACCTTGGATTGACGCAGCTGGGTCGGGTCGAGGCCGCGCTCAGTGGCGTCAAGCTTTACACCGACGCGATTGACAACTCGGCAGGTGTCGACACGTCAGATCACGAGGTGAATGTCAAGATACTGCTGTCGCTGCCGATCGCCGACGGCGAGCTGACCGAGAAACAACGCAACGCCCTACTGGTCAGTATGACGGACGACGTCGCTGCGCTCGTCTTGCGCGACAACTACTTTCAGGGCCAGTCGCTGTCAGTCAGCGGCCGCATGGGGACGCGGCTGCTCGACCAACAGCAGCGCTTTGTCCGCTTCCTCGAAAAACAGGGACGGCTCAGTCGAACGATCGAGTTTTTGCCCGGCGACGACGAAATTGCAGAGCGTCGCATCAAAGGAATTCCGCTGACCAGTCCGGAGCGCGCGGTGCTGCTCGCGTACTCGAAGATGTGGCTGTTCGACGAGCTGCTCGCGTCCGATCTGCCCGAGGATCCGTGGGTCGGTACGGCACTGGCGCGCTACTTTCCGACGGTGCTGAAGGAAAAGTTCGGCGCCTATATCGAGCGCCATCCGCTGAAGCGCGAGATCGTCGCGACGCATGTGCTGAACAGCATGGTCAACCGCGTCGGCGCGACCTTCGTGCACCGGCTGATGGAAACGACCGGCTCGACCCCGTCGCAGATCGTGCGCGCCTATCTGCTGACACGCGAAATATTCGGACTGGTGCCGGTGTGGCAGGCGATCGAGTCGCTCGACGACGTCGTGCCCGACGAGTTGCAATCGCAGATGCTGATCGAGCTGGGTCGCCGAACGGTGCGTGCGACGACATGGTTCCTGCGATCGCGCCGGCTTGCTGAGCCGATGGTCGGAACAATCGAGCGATTTTCTCCGGTAGCGGCAGCACTGCTGCAGTTCATTGCTGCGGCGCCGGTCAGCACTCCGTGGCGTGCGCCGATTGCGCAACACGAGCAGACGTTGGTGGCCAAAGGTGTTCCGCCGTCGCTCGCGTTGGCCGTGGCCGCGTCGGACACGTCGTTGGCAGCGCTCGACATTGCCGAAGTCGCCGAGTCATCGAAGCAGCCGCTGGCGGTCGTGGCCGAAACGTACTTTTCGATTGGTGAGTTGCTCGGGCTTGCACGCCTGCGTGCGCAAGTCTCCGCGCTGCCGTCCGACGGTTACTGGCAGGGCATGGCGAAGAGCTCGTTGGGCGACGACCTGGCGGCTTTGCAGCGAGAGCTCACGGCCGATGCGTTGCAGGCCGGTGGGCAAAGCGCTTGGGAAATAGCGCAGCGTCCCGCGGTCGAACGTGCACAGCGCATGCTCACTGAACTTGCCGATACCAAGTCGGCCGACTTGGCAATGCTGTCGGTCGCGTTGCGTGAGTTACGACACTTGGCCTGAACCGCCGGACACATCACCAAGCCAGGCGCAACCCGCCCATCACCGATACCAGTGTTCCCCGACTCTGAAAGTCGCCGTTGACGTCAGCGTACAGCGTCAAATTCTTTCTCGGCGAGAACGACATGCCCGCGCCGGCCAGCCAGCTTTCGCGATCGAAGTTCTCGGCGAAGATGCCCAGGCTGGTCCGCACGGGATCACCCACGAAGGTCGCGTTGATGTGAGGCACGCCGGAAAACTCGCGGCTGTAGCCCGCTCGAACTTCTACCCGTCCTTTGCCGCCGGCTGTTTCGAAAGCACGATCGACGCGCGCGCCGAGGGTGCCACGCGTTGACTTGAGCTTTCGGCTCGCGACGGCCAGATTGATCGAGTCCGCACCGGCTTCGACAAAATCACGTTGCGACTCGAGAATGTATTGCAGGGCGGCGAACGGTTCGATGCCGTAGGACCCTTGCTCGACGCGGTAGTGTCCGACCACGTTGGCGGTGAACTGGTCGCCGCTGTAATCGGCGTGTGCTGTGCGGTTGATCGTCCCGAACACGATGCGGCGGTCGGTCTCGTAGTTAACGTTGCCGAAGCCAACCACGCCATCGACCCGGATCGGCCCGTCGGTGAATCGCCCGTAGGCCGCAATCCGATACGCCTGCGCATCACTGCGATCGCCGCGGCCGTCGTTTCGTACGCGCCAGTCGCTGAATGCAGCACTCAGTCCACCTGTCCAGTGGCGGTCGACATCGGTATCCACGCCGATGATCAGCCCGTGGATTCGATAGTCGTAGGCGCCCGAACTGGCGTCGCCTTCGAGATCGCCGTCGAGACCGTAACCGCTGAGCCAGACCTTGCCTGAAACAGGTTCCGAGCCAGTGCGGGTTGCGCCGCTCGAGGCGAACAGCGCAGGTGCGTCGCTCTTCGTTGCGGGCGCAGATGCCAGCTTGATGCCGCTCCACGCCAGACCGGTTCCCGTTGTGCCGTCGCTGCGTGCGCGCAAGCGCGACGCGGTGGCACGACTGAACTGAATCGCATCCGAAATGCCGATCGTCGGCAGCAGTGTGTGAATCAGTCCGCCCATCGATTCGTAGGCCGAGCGAGCTTGCGGCGCGGACAGCGCGGTGACGGCGTCGATGACGGTGGCCATATCGCCGGTCGCGTTGGCTGCAGTAGCTTGATCGAGCGCATTCGAAACCTGGCGCTGATTCGGCGTCAATGCGACAGCGGCGAAATTAATGTCGTTGCGTGCGAGCCTCAGGAAAACGTTGGTCGGGTCGTACTCGAGCGTTGGCGTCAGAAACGCCAAGTTCGATGTGACACTGCTGAATGCGCCGCCCAGCCCCGTGCTCGCGTTCAGAATCGTGTAGCGGGTTGACGGCGCGTAGTTACCGTCCTCCGCCAGCACATCGACGGTTCCGCCGGCGAGCGTCGCTGCGCCGTTGACGTTCAACCGGCTCGCCGCACCGCCGGCGTCGGCGTGGACGCGGAAGACTGCGCCGTCACTGTGCGCATAGGTGCCGTTAACGGTCAACGTGCTTTGTGCGTTGCCCGGCGCGATGATCGATCCGGCGGCTGCACTGATTCCTCCGACGGTTCCGTTGCCGGTGAGCGTCGTTCCCGGCGCCAGCGCAATGCTCGACGTCATCGAGCCCAGCACGGTCAGCGTGCCGGCATCGACTGCGGTCGGTCCTGAGAAAGTGTTGACCCCACCGATCGTCAAGCTTCCTGCGCCGAGCTTGGTCAGCGCGCCGGACCCCGACATCGCGGCCGCGTATGTGCCGTCGGTGCTCTGGTCGAAGACGACCGCTGCGTTGTTGACGATGTCTCCCTGCAGGCTGGTCGTATTGCCTTGCAGAGTGCCGCCGTTCACAGCGGTGCCGCCGCTGTAGGTATTGGAGCCGGTCAGGATCAGTGTGCCGGCGTTGTTCTTCGTCAGCGAACCCGAGCCCGACATCACGCCGGCATAGGTGCCAGAGCCGGCTTGATCAAAAACGACGGTGGC
>JBDTQZ010000346.1:0-3624 GCA_039931935.1 Burkholderiaceae bacterium
TCTGCGGGCTCATGCGGTGCGCGGCCGCCGGATCGACCGGGTAGACCCGCCTCCCGCGGCCGGCCCGCAGCCGCTGCCACGAGCGCCAGAACGCGATCCGCTCGGCAACGCGCGGCGCCGGCGCCGCGAACAGGATCGCATCGGGGTCGTCAGCGAGCACCTGCTCGCGCGAGATCGTCGGCACCAGCAGCCGAGCGTCCGCGAACAGAAGATAGGAGGATGCGCTCGGTCCCCGGCGCCTCGAGGATGGTAGCGATGATCTTCAGCTCGTCGCCGCAGTTCGGGCAGTGCTCGAGGCGAGGTTGCGCCAACAACGCCTCCAGAGCGCGCTTTCGAGAAAGCGTTCGGCACCGCCGTACGGCGAATAGCGTTGCCGGATCAGCGCTAAACGCATGAAGTGCGCGGCGCCGCCGTCTCGGCGAGCAAAGACGTGAGCGCGGCGTGCACCTGCGCAACCGGCAACGTTGTCAAACACTCCGATACTTTGCCGCCGCCACACCCGTCGATGCCGCATGGGCGACAGCGGTACGCGTCCGAGACGACGACGCGCTGCGGAACCTGCCACGGTCCCCACTCGTGTTCTCCCGACGGACCGAACAGCGCGACCGTGGGCGTCCCCATCGCAGCGGCGATATGCATCGGGGCCGAGTCGACGCCCACGAATGCGCGCGCCATCCCGGTGAGCGCTGCAAGCTCGGGCAAGGTTAGTTGTCCCGACAGATCGACAATGGATCTGCCGGATGCCGGGTTGACGTGCGCCAACACGTCCTTTTACGAGCGAGCGTTCGCTTTCGTCGGGTGCTCCCGTCACGACGACCGCGATGCCGTCGGCGACGATTCGTTCAATCACGTCGGCGGTGCGTTCAGCCGTCCAGCACTTAAATAGCCAGCGTGAACCCGGGTGTACTTGGATGAATCGATGCGGCGCGAGCGCGTGTTGGGAGAGCAGCGCGGTGATTCTGTGCGTCGCGTCTGCTGCCGGCCGCAGCACGAGGCGCTTGTCCGGGCATCCGGGTAAATTCCGATGCGGCGCAACGCATCGAGGTTCGCTTCGACCGCATGGCGTGGCGTCGCCTTGGGCAAACGCGCCCATTCGGCGCGATACTGCGCAATCACGCCAAGCTTTTTCCAGTCGCGATCGATGGTGTGCAGTTGCGCAATGGCCGGGTGATGCGCAAGCATCGGCGCGGTTTCCGCGTAGACCAGGGCGTCGATCTCGGCCGACGGCGCTGCGCGCGCAAGTGTGGAAAAAACCGGTGACGTCAAAAGCACGTCGCCATGATGACGCAGTTTGGTGACGAGTACGCGGCGCACTGCAGACAGCGGAACGGCGTCGGGCAAGGGACTCGACATGGTCGGCAACAATAGCAAATACTGATCGGGTGAGCTCGCGACGCTCATTCGAAGGTAGCGCTCACGTGCGGCGGCGCGGCACGTGCTGAGTTGGCTGGTCGTTTGTCGACGATGCAAAGATGTCGCGTGCTGATCGGCGGAGATCGCTCTGAAAACGCGCCAGCGGAAAGCTCCGGCAATTGGCTTGCGGTGCACCGGTCGTTGTTGCAGGACGGCTGACGTTGGCGAGCGCAGCTGTATGCAGCTGATCTCGGTGGATGAGGTTCATGCGGCTGCATTGGCGCACTGCGTTTCCGGTGCACGGTAACAGCCCATGATGACGCTTGATGGGTGCGCGCCGTCATTCTGTGGCACACGCCGTGTCGATCGCTTTTATCACGTTGCTCACCGCCGGCCACCTTCCGTTTTCCCCCACTCGCACCGCCCGTGGTGACCACGGCCCAGTTCGGTTGGCATCCGTAGCGCCGAAAATCGTCACTTGGGGAGCGCCCACCGCTGCTGCGACATGACTCACGCCAGAATCATTCGCGATTACCACACTCGAACGAGCGGCGATGGCTGCAAGACAACCCAGCGCGACCGGTGGCAGAAATTGAACGGCGGGCAGTGCTCTGCGCGTGGCCTCGGCCTCCTGCGCCGTAGGTACCGCGATCGGCATGAGCCCGCGCGAACGCAGCGGGGAGAGCAGTTCGGCGAAGTACGGCCACTGCTTGTTCTGTCCCCGATGAAGACCGGCCGCGATCGGTGCTAGCAGCGCATAGCGCTCAGCGACGCCGTGTTCTGTTAAGAGTTGTTGTGCTACGGCTCGTTGTGCGATCGTAAGCACGAGACCGAGTACGCGTGGCGGGGTCCGCGCAATTGAGCGCTCATCCCATACACGCAATGCGTTGGCAGCCACATACCAGAAGCGTTCAACCTCGTGCATCGGTGGCGGCTCACGCAGGGCGGTACTTAATAGCAAGCGGCGGCCGTCGGTCGCAAGGCCGGCTGCGCGTATGCCGGCTAGTCGGAAAAGGAGCGCCGAACTTGCTGAGTTAGGGAACAATAACCCGCGGACCAAACGCGTTCGGGTTCCCATTAGCACACGCAAGCGCTTCGCATCGCGCAAAATATGGTCCGTGATAGGTTCGAAAGCCCAGTCCATGCCGGCGAAAAGATCGCCTGCCCATGGCCGCCCCACAAGCACCAATGCATGGCGTGACTGATCCAGAAGCCGAAGTGCGGGCAGTGCCATGCAGGCATCCCCCACATGGTTGGGTAGACGGACGATCAGCGGCGCCACGACGCGTATCGAGGCCGACGAATGCGCTTCGCATACACTAGGCGCCAACCGTGTCGAGGACGTAACCACATAGAAGAATTCTGGCACGCGACATCATGACGCGTTCGCCTCAATCACAACCTCGGTTGCTCGACGACCCGAACCTTCGGGGATTGTTCGCGATGGTGCTCAGCCATCGGAAAGTGCTGGCCTTTGCCTTGTTGGCTACCGCCGTCGCGGCAGCTACCGATCCGATTCTGGCGAAGCTGATTGGTTTCCTGACCGATCGGGCACTGCTCGAGCAAAACTCGAGCAGTGCCATGTGGCTGCCGCTCGCGTTTGTGGGGCTGTTCATCGTCCGCGGATTGGCAAGCTTTACCAGTTCATATCTGCTGAACCGCATCTCGCAGTCAGTACTGATGAAGCTGCGCATGACGATGTTCGATCGCATGCTTCGTTGGCCGGCGGCGACATTTGAGCAGATCCCGTCCAGCGTCGTGATTTCGAAGTTCGTCAATGAGGCGACCAATGCGTTGAATTTGGCCGCCGAAGTCTTGAGCACGGCAGCGCGTGACTCGCTGATTGTGGTCGGTTTGCTACTGATGCTTCTGTATTACAACTGGCAACTGACGCTCGTGGCTCTGGCGATTGCGCCGGTGATCGCGTTGATCCTGCGCGCGTTCAGCCGCCGCTTGCGACGGCTGAACCTCGAAAATCAGGTGATGCTTGGCGAAATGACGCGCTCGGTGCAGGAGGTTCACGAGGGTAGAAGAGTGATCAAAGTCTACGACGGCGAGGGCTACGAGAACGCGCGTTTTCGCCACATCAACGCCAAGCTACGCGGTTTTGCGATGCGAATGCAGGTCGCATCCTCTGCTGCGACCCCGCTGACGCAAATCGCCGGCGCACTGGGTGTGGCCATCTTGATGATGGTCGCGCTGTGGCAAGCGCGCGATACCCAGCTATCGGCCGGTGACTTCGTCACGTTTCTGGCAGCTGCGTTGCTGCTG
>JBDTQZ010000347.1:0-3618 GCA_039931935.1 Burkholderiaceae bacterium
ATGGTGGCGCTCACGGTGCTTGGGCTTTTCTCTTACGCGAAGCTTGGCGTCGAAGCGATGCCTGACGTGCGTCCGCCGGTCGTGTCGATTCAGGTGCGTTATCCGGGCGCGTCACCCGAGCAGGTGGAAAACGATCTCGCAAAACCGATCGAAAACGCGGTCAACACAGTGGCCGGCGTCAAGCGCATTCTGTCGGCGTCGTATGAAGGGATTTCGTTCTCATGGATCGAATTCCGGCTCGATGTCGACACCGACCGCGTCACGCAGGAAGTACGCGACAAGATTGCGCAGATTCGCGCAGGCTTTCCGCGCGACGTTAAGGACCCGGTGGTGCAACGCGGCGGCGATGAAAACGACGAGCCCGTTGCGTTCTATGCACTGTTGGGTAAAGGGTTGTCGCAACGTCAGCTAACGACGCTCGGTGAGCAGGTCGTGCAGAAAGGCTTCGAGCGTGTCAGTGGGGTCGGTAGGGTTGCACTCGGGGGCACCGTGACGCGCGAAATTCAGGTGCGGGTCGATCCGGGCCGGTTGACCGCATTCGGTCTGACAGTCGATCAGGTGGTCACCGCGCTGCGCAACGCGAACGTTAGCGTTCCGGTCGGCACGATCAGTAACAACACGGTCGAAGCGATCGTTCGCGTCGACGGCCGCATCGAAGATCCCGCTAACTTCGGCAAGATCATTGTCGCGCGCAAGAGCGGGGCGCCGATCATGCTGTCGCACGTTGCCGAAGTGTTTGACACCGAGCGTGAACGCAACTCGATCGCGCGCATCAACGGCGTGCCTGCGATCAGCTTCTACGTCTTCAAAGCGCAGGACGCCAACATTGTGCAGGTGGGCGACAGCCTGAAGATCGCCGCTGAAGATATTCGCAAGCTGTTGCCGGCGGGCACGGAACTGAAGCTGCTCCGCTCGACTTCAGACTTCGTCAAGGGTGCGGTCAACAACGTCAAGGTAACGATCATCGAAGGCGCTCTGTTGACGGTGTTGATCGTGTTCCTGTTTCTTGGCAGTTGGCGCAGCACGGTGATTACCGGACTGACGCTGCCGATCGCGGTAATCGCGACGTTCATTTCGCTCAGAGTGTTCGGCTTCACGTTGAACTACATGACGATGATGGCGCTCAGTCTGTGCATCGGCCTGCTAATCGACGACGCGATCGTGGTACGCGAAAACATCGTGCGACATATTCACATGGGCAAGGATCACTACACGGCGGCGCGCGAAGGCACCGACGAAATCGGACTTGCAGTGCTGGCGACGACGTTCTCGATCGTGGCGGTTTTCGTGCCGATCGCGTTCATGGGCGGCATTGTTGGCAAGTTCTTTTATCCGTTCGGCATCACGGTCGCGGTCGCTGTGCTGGTGTCGCTGTTCGTCAGCTTTACGCTGGATCCGATGCTGTCTGCGGTCTGGCGCGATCCTCCGCGCGGGATGCACGACGCGCGCTTCGTGGGCCCGGTGCTGCGAGGCTTCGATCGCTTTATGGACCGCGTGCATGCACTCTATGGAAGCTTGCTCGGTTGGGTCCTGTCGCCGCACCAGTGGACGCTAGGCACCAGGGTGCCAAAGGTCAATATTCCAATCGGGCTGCCGGCGATCGGCATCTGGCGCGCGCTGCGCACGTTGGACGCCAGCCATCTAAAGCCACGCCTCGCGACGATCACTCCGCGTGGAATCACGTTGTGGATCGCCGCGCTGAGCTTCGCTCTGGCGATACCGATCGCTGGCATCGTCGGCACCGAGATGATGCCTGAGAGCGACGAAAGCTTCACCAGCGTGCGGCTGACGATGCCAGTCGGCTCCAGCCTCGAGTACTCCGACGAACGAGTCAAGCGTGTCGAGCAGGCGCTGCGCGAGTTCAAGGAAATTGATTCGATCGACACCGGCATTGGAACCGAGGGCGCGAAGAACACGGGCAGGCTCAATCTGAAACTTGTACCGCGCACCGAGCGCGGTCGCTCACAGAAGAAGTTCGAGCAGGCGATCCGCCAAAGGCTGGCCTCAATTCCCGGTATTGAAATGAAAGTAGGTTGGGGCGGGCCCATCTACGTCGCGTTGCTGGGGAACAACGATGTCGCGATGCAGCGCGTGATCGCAGACCTGCGACAGAAAATTCTGGCGATTCGCGGCATTACCGATATCGAAGTGTCGTACAAGGAGGGCACACCCGCGCTGTCGGTGCGTTTGAAACCCGAGCTCGCGTCCGAATACGGCGTCACTTATGCGCAGCTCGGCACGACATTGCGGGCATTGATCGGCGGCGAAAACTCTGGCTACTGGCTCGCGCCAGACGGCCAGAACTATGAAGTGATCACGCAGATTCCGCGCGCCAGCCGCACCGTGATCGACGATATTTCGGGGATCAATATCGCGACCAGCCGGTTGATGGCCGACGGCACGCCCGAGGTCATTCCGCTGCGCGCGATTGCAACGATTGAGCGCACATTTAATCCGGAGAACATCCGCCGCCAGGATCTGCAGCGCAGGATTGCGCTATGGGCCAACGTGGAGGGCCGCCCTTCGGGCGACGCGGGCAAGGAAGTGCAGGCAATGGTGAAAGCCTACGAGTTGCCCCCCGGGTTGCGCTTTGACATCGGCGGACAGATTCGCGACCAGGAGGAAGTCAATGCGGCGATCTTCGGCGCGCTGGCCCTTGCGGTGATCTTCATCTACATCGTGCTCGCTTCGCAGTTCGGCAGCTTTCTTCAGCCGGTTGCAATCATGGCGTCTCTGCCGCTATCGATCGTCGGCGTAATGCTGGCACTGCTGCTCACCAACACGACGCTGAATATCTTCTCGATGATCGGCATCGTGTTCTTGATGGGCCTGGTGACGAAGAACGCAATCTTGCTGGTGGATTTCGCAAACAAGGGTCAGCGGGACGGGCTGTCGCGCAATGAAGCGCTGCTCGCTGCGGGGCAAGTCCGGCTGAGACCGATATTGATGACTACCGCGGCGATGATCTTCGGCATGTTGCCCCTGGCAATGGGACTTGGTGAAGGGTCCGAGCAACAGGCGCCGATGGGTCGCGCAATCATAGGCGGCGTTATCACGTCCACATTATTGACGTTGGTCGTGGTGCCGGTGATCTACAGCTATCTCGACGCCTTCGAGCGGCGGTTCAAGGCGCGCCGGCGCGGGGCGCCTGCGTTGGCACATCAACCTGCTGACAAAGCTTAGTCATAATCGCGTCTCCCGGAGGAGAAAGCGATGGGCACTGACAACGCACAATCAATCGATTCGAACGACCCCGCAGGCGCAGAGCAACGAGCGTCGTCGACTCGACGCCGACTGAAAGAGCTGATGGAGGAAGAACACCGCCGTCGCGTGTGATTGAGCGCGCTTGCTCATGGCACGTCCTGCTTCGTGGCTTGAACAGGACCCCGACGACCGGATCGTTCGATGGGGTTGGATGCTCTGGGTACTCTGGGGCGCCCTAGGCGGAGCCCTGTTCCTTAATGACGTCAAGGGTGGCACCGGGGCACTGAGTCTTGTACTGGTGGCGCCGTTCTGGGGAATGTGGCTGCTTTGGCCGACATACCGTTTCGCCCGTGCATGGTGGCGCTGGCAAAACGAAGGTGTGTGGGCCGAATCGAACGGCACGTACTACGAGTT
>JBDTQZ010000348.1:0-3617 GCA_039931935.1 Burkholderiaceae bacterium
ACGCTATTGCCGATTGCGCAAACGGGACGAGTAAAACTGCTTGCGGTCACGAGCCGCGAGCGATGGCCTGCTTTGCGCGAACTACCGACGATTCACGAAAGCGGCTTTCCCGGATTCGAAGCGATCGCATGGAATGGCTTTGTCGCACCGGCAGCCACTCCACGGGCGCGTATCGACGAACTTAATCGGGAGATCAGCAGCATTCTTGCGATGCCGGATGTGAGATCGCGCATCGAAGCGGCAGGCTGGCAGATCGGCGGCGGCACGCCGGAGTCCTTCGCAGACTTTATGCAAGCTGAGCGCGCGCGCTGGCAACCGGTGATCAAGCGCAGCGGCGCGCGCCTGGACTAATTCATCGTAATTGCATCAGCGGCAGCGAGCGAGGACAGCAGCGCCGCATTGATTTGGCCCATCGATACTCCGACGAGTTGCGCTGCCCGCTCAGAGCCTACCGTGTCGCCGCGCTCGATCACTTCGGCCAGCGCGAGATAGACGCCATAGGCACCTTCATGAGCACGCACTGCGTCTAGCACCGGCCGCGGCAGTACGGCAGACGTAAACAACCTTTCGTGCGAGTGTCCGGTGATCTGCTGCAACAACGAGAATGCGCCGACAACGAACAGGTCATCGCGCATCCCACCCACCTGACTGGCGAGGGCCTCAAGAAAGAAGCCGCGTTGGACGGCCATGTAAATGAGCGGCATCGAACGCGTGTTCGCCGACGACACACCAAGCAGCAGCACGAGCCAGCGCACCAGCCGTTTGTAGCCGAGGACCAAGATCGCGTGGCGCAGCGACGTGATCGGCGCGGTCTGTGCCGCAGCCGGCGCCAGCGCAGGGCTATTGATGACCGAAAGGAGCATCAAGGCGAGGCTAGGCTCACTCTTGAACGCGCGTTCCAGCGCCATGACATCGGCATCGCCCTGAATCAGCCGCACGATGTCGAGCACCGCACGCCGCGTGGGCTCAAGACCTGCGGAAGGCTCGACCATCGGCTCATCAAGCGGCCAGCCGATCGTAGCCTGTGCTCCGTGTGCGAACGCCGATTCGACATCGGAGCGCGTATGCACATCTCGCACCCATAGCGCCGACGCACTGTCGTGCGACCGGCCGCTTTCCGAATCATCGACGACCGCGGTAAGCAGCCGCTGCGTGTCGCGCGGCAGCGGATGCTTCGATTGCCGCAATACGAATCTCAGTCCCCCCTGGTGTGCAGCTTCAATCAGCGGTAGGTGCTTCGGGGTCATAACCTCCGCGCTGATTTCAAGCAGCACGTTGGCTTTCTTGCCCCATTCGCCGATCGCCTGCAATTCGGTGTTCAGTGAAATTGGCGTCGGCGCGAGTACGACGATTCCGCGCGAGGGCAACGTTGTCTGATCCGCCAGCGCGGCGATGACGCCACCGACCGTTGACGTCAATGACTCTGCCGTGTTGGGCGCGGGCCTGATTTCGATTCGCACTCCAAGCACACGGCGGTCGCGCGCCACAATGGGTCTCCAACCTAGGCGCAGGTGATCCAACGCGACGCCTTGGTCAGCCGCTCGCTCGGTAGCGTCGTCCTGTCGGAGAAGGGAGCCGTCCATACCTGACTTTCGGCGTCAAACCACCATCGCTTGAACTTGTCGGAACCCCGAAAAGGCCGACTTCGGCGCTGCTTTGACGGTGCCCGAGCCGGTCATTCCGACTGCGGTAGTGCCCTCGTCTACGCATGAGACAATCGCGCGCCTTTCGCGCCGCTGCGTACCTTTTCGCCCCCATCTCCGGTCTTTCACCGCCTCTCGATGCCGCTTTTTGCGTCCACGATCCTGCTATCGGCGTTTCTGCTGTTTCTGGTGCAGCCGGTCATCGCGAAGCAAATCCTGCCGTGGTTCGGCGGCACATCCGCCGTCTGGACCACATGCCTCGTGTTCTTCCAGGTGGTCTTGCTCGCGGGATACACGTATTCACATCTGACAACTCGGTATTTGTCGCCGAAGCAACAGGCGCGTGTGCACATCGTGCTGCTCGCGATAAGCCTCTTGTTTCTGCCGATTGTTCCGAGCGAAGCACTGAAGCCCGCCGCTGGTGCCGACGCCGCGCTGCGCATCGTCGTGCTGCTGGTCGCGACGATCGGGCTGCCGTACTTCCTGTTGTCATCGACCGGCCCGCTTCTGCAGAAGTGGGTGGCGCCGCACTTTCCCGAGAAGTCCGTTTACCGGCTGTTCGCGTTGTCCAACTTCGGTTCGTTGATCGGGCTGCTTGCATTTCCATTCGTTATCGAGCCATTTTCGACATCGCACACGCAATCGTTCGTGTGGAGCGTCGCGTACGCATCGTTCGCGGTCGCGTGCGCAGCGTCGGCATGGAAGGCGTCGCACTCAGTAGCAACAGAAGCCGCCGCAGGCGCGCTAGCGGCTGACCCCGAAGGTCCGGCGCCGCGCTTCGGCGATTACGCGCTTTGGCTTGCGTTTGCCGCGCTCGGTTCAGTGTTGCTGTTGGCGACTACGAGCCACATCACGCAGAACATTGCGTCGGTGCCGTTCTTGTGGGTGCTGCCGCTATCGCTGTATCTGCTGAGCTTCGTCGTCGCGTTTGAAGGTCGGCAGGGCCGCGGCTGGTATCAGCGTGCCTGGTTTCTGTTTCCTACGCTGCTGTTGCTGGTCGCGATGGCCGCGGGTTTGGAGGCCAACCGCGGCGTGCTCGACGTCGGCCTGGCAGTCCCGCTGTACACGGTCGGCATGATGATGGCGGCATTTTTCTGCAACGGCGAGCTGGCGTTGAGCAAGCCGGTGCCGCGTTATCTCACGCACTTCTACCTGACAATTTCACTCGGCGGTGCACTCGGCGGCATGCTGGTCGGCCTGGTCGCGCCGCGCGTGTTCCCCACGTACTTCGAATTGCCGGTTGCGCTCGTGCTGCTCGCATCGCTCGCCGTGTTCGTGGCGCGCAAGATCCGATGGCTGCTCGGACCGGCGATCGTGGCCACGCTGGCGACCGCGTGGTTCGGCACCGAGTACATCGGATTCCTACGCGATGACGTCGTCTACATGCACCGCAACTTCTACGGCACGCTGCGCGTGAAGGAACAGGGCGAAGGCGATCAGCAGGTGCGCCGGCTACTGCACGGCGTGATCCTGCACGGTGAACAGCAGACGATCAATGCGACGCGCCTCGAGCCCGGTACGTACTACGCGCGCACGTCGGGCGTTGGCCGCGCGATCGAAGCAAAGCAGCGCCAGGGCCCGGTCCGATTGGGCTTTGTGGGTCTCGGCGTCGGCACGTTGTCGGCGTACGGGCGTGCCGGTGACGTGGTGCGGTTTTACGAGCTCGATCCGGATGTGCTGGCGCTGGCGAAGACCCAGTTTTCCTACTTAAGCTCATCCTCGGCAGCGATCGAATTCGTGATCGGCGATGCGCGCTTGTCGATGGAGCGCGAACTCTTATCCGGCGCGCCGCAGCGCTACGACGTGCTGGCGATCGACGCTTTTTCGAGCGACTCGATACCGGTGCACCTGATCACCTCGGAAGCGACCGCCCTGTTTTTCCAACATCTGAAGCCCGACGGCATCCTGGCGTTTCACATCTCCAATCGCTTCCTCGATCTGAAGCCTGTGCTCGCCAACATTGCGCAAGCGAAC
>JBDTQZ010000349.1:0-3599 GCA_039931935.1 Burkholderiaceae bacterium
CCTAGCATCCATCCCGTTTTGGTGACAACGCGGTTCACGCGGGCTAGTGAGATAGGTTCTCTACACCGCGACCGCCGCCTTGATGTGCGGGTGCGGGTCGTATGCCTCGATCTCGAAATCCTCGTAGCGATAGTCGAACAGTGACTGTGGTTTGCGCTTGATGACAAGCCTTGGGTACGAACGCGGGGTGCGCGACAACTGCTCGCGCACCTGATCGAAGTGATTGCTGTAGATGTGGCAATCTCCTCCGGTCCAGACAAAATCGCCGACTTCGAGATCGCATTGCTGCGCAACCATGTGCGTCAACAGCGCATAACTGGCGATATTGAACGGGACGCCAAGGAAGATGTCGCAGCTCCGCTGATACAGCTGGCACGACAACTTTCCCTGTGCAACATAGAACTGGAACAGCAGATGGCAGGGCGGTAACGCCATCTTTGGAATATCGCCGACGTTCCATGCCGAGACAATGAGACGGCGCGAATCGGGATTCTGTTTGATCTCGCGCACCACCTGCGAGATCTGATCGATCGTCGCGCCGTCCGGCGCCGGCCACGAGCGCCACTGCACACCGTATATCGGCCCGAGTTCACCATGCTCATCTGCCCACTCGTCCCATATCGTGACGCTGTTGTCGCGCAGATACTGCACATTGCTCGATCCCCTGAGAAACCAAAGCAGCTCGACGATGATCGATCGCAGGTGCAGCTTCTTGGTGGTGATCAGCGGGAATCCCTGCTGCAGGTCGAACCGCATCTGGTATCCAAACCACGATCGCGTGCCGGTATCGGTGCGGTCGGTTTTCGAAACGCCGCGCTCGAACACGTGGCGCATAAAGTCTTCGTACTGATGCATGGGGCAATTCTACTGATGCATCAGACCGCGAACTGCAGCGCCGCGAGCCGCGCGTATAGGCCGTCGCTTGCCACCAGCTGATCGTGCCGCCCAACCTCGACGATGCGACCGTGATCGAGCACGACGATCTGGTCGGCGCGCTGCACGGTGGCCAGCCGGTGCGCGATCACGAGCGTCGTGCGCCCCGACATCGCCGCCTGCAGCGCACGCTGCACGATCTGCTCGCTTTCGGCGTCGAGCGCGCTGGTTGCTTCGTCGAGCAGCAGCAGCGGCGCGTTCTTCAGCATCGCGCGCGCAATGGAAATGCGCTGGCGCTGGCCGCCGGACAAGCGCACACCGCGCTCGCCGAGAAAGCTGCGATACCCCTCCGGCAGCGCACGAATGAAGTCGTCGGCAAAAGCAGATCGTGCGGCGGCGATCACTTCGTCGTCCGTCGCCGATGGTCTGCCGTAACGGATATTTTCCATCGCGCCGGCGGAAAAGATCACTGCATCCTGCGGCACCAACGCAATGCGCGATCGCAGATCGTCGAGCCGTACTTCGGTCAGTGCGACACCGTCAAACCGGATCGCGCCTTCGGTGACCTCGTAAAAGCGCAGCAAAAGCTGAAAGATGGTTGTCTTGCCCGCACCCGACGGGCCGACCAGCGCCACCGTCTCGCCGGGGTCGATCGCGAGCGAGAGATCGTCCAAGACAGCGTGAGTGGGGCGCGATGGATAGCGAAACGTGACGTGCTCGAACTCCACGCGCATGCCCCCACCGGCCGGCGGCAACGTGCGTGGCGATGCCGGATCGGTGACGTCCGAGCGCGTCGCAAGCAGCTCCACCAGCCGCTCGGTCGCGCCCGCTGCACGCACGACATCGCCCCATACTTCAGCGAGCACCGCCACACTGGAGGCGACCAGCATTACGTACAGCACCGACTCCGATAGTTCGCCGAGCGAGATTCGGCCGGCGATCACCGACTGCGCGCCTGAGTAAACGCCGTACAGGAGCGACCCGAATACGCCGATGATCACGAATGCGGTGAGCAGCGAGCGCGCGCCGGTGCGCCGGATCGAGGTGTGAAACGCGCGCTCGTTCGCATCACCGAAGCGCGTGCTCTCGAATGTCTGTTGCGTGAAACTCTGGACGACCGGGATCGCGTTCAGTATCTCGCCCGCAATGGCACTCGAATCGGCGATTCGATCCTGACTCGCGCGCGACAGTCTGCGCACTCGCCTGCCGAAAATCACCGCGGGCAACACCACCAACCCGATGACCGCCAGCACGATCAGCATCAGTCGAGGACTCGTTATGACCAGCATCGTCAGGCCGCCAACGAACAACACCGTGTTGCGCAGGCCCATTGAAATGCTCGAGCCCACTGCGGTCTGAATCACGGTGGTGTCGGTGGTCAGCCGCGATAGGACCTCGCCGGTTTTCAGCGTCTCGAAAAACTGCGGGCTCTGCTGCAGAACATGCGAGTAGACCGCCGCGCGCAGATCGGCCGTGACGCGCTCGCCGAGCCAGGTCACCATAAAAAAGCGCGACGCGGTGAACACCGCAATTGCCAGCGCCAGAGGAATGAATAGAAGAAACTGGCTGCGTACGGCGGCCAGCCGCTCCCCCGAATCCGAGACATCGGCCGCGAAGCCGTGATCGATCAAACTCTTGATCGCTGCAGGCAGCGCCAACGTGGCGGCCGCCGCGAGCAGCAGAAAAAGCAGCGCCAGTGCAATCTGTTTCTTATAAGGCGCGAGGAACGGCAGCAGAGCCGCGAGCGGGTGCAGGGTCCGCGCGGGCGAAGTGGTCCCCGTTGGAGCCGAGGCCGCAGTCGTAGTGGCGGAACGCAACGCCTGAGTCGAAGGAACGCCGGTCATGTTTGATGAATACTACTGATGCATACACGGCGCTCATGGCCGGCTGCGCGCCGGGATTGACGCATTGTGTCCAATGGGGGGGGTCGAGTGCTTCTTACTACGCATCCGGCCATCGTGACCCATAGCGATGCGGTTTACCAGAAAGCGTCGTCTTCACGGCCTTCACGTCGGGCAGCCCGGAGCTACTCCGCGATCGTGGTCGGACGCTTGCTTGCCAGCTTTCTCGCTTCGACTACCAACGTAGGAGGCCGCGCACTAACGAATCAAGGTGACCGGCGACCCGCCAAGCGGGCGAAGCCCCGCCGGCGGGGCGTCCGCGTTGAACGATGGGTTAGACCTGTACATGATTGCGGCTGAAGTCCGGCACCTATTTCACGCGAACATAGTCAGTAACGAACCTTTCCTTCCAAGGGCCTCCTCTTTCGGAGACCTCTTCCTTGAAGCGGAAGCCGTCCGCGGTCGGCGTGATGGTTACCTGCCAGCGCTGCCAAGTCGGACCGCGATCAGACTGACCGAAGAAGCGCCATATCCCCTTTTGATTCGTTCCCCTCAAGGCACGCGAAGTGCCGATGCCATCAAAGCCGTTATATGTGTACATGCCGTCGGCTGCGGAGTAGCCAAAGATACTTTGCGAGAACCCGTTTCCAGAGGGTTGGCGTTCTTCTGCTCGACAGGAAAGGAACCCGCCGCCCGGCAGCCACTCGCATACCTCCGTGTATGTGGACTCACTCCCTCTGAGTGTCCAGGAGCCCTGGAAGAAGCTCAGCTTCGCACGCACGTCGTCGGCGCCACGGGTGTCGTGGCACATGCAGGCGATTGTGACGAAAACAGACGCCATCAGAATAGGGGTTGCGCGCATGTCAGTGACGCGAGGGACCAGAG
>JBDTQZ010000350.1:0-3593 GCA_039931935.1 Burkholderiaceae bacterium
GCGGGCATGGGCGATTTATGATTTGCGGCGCCGTTACCGCGCCCTGCCCAACCAGCGCTAGACCTCGATGTGCAGCGCAATCGGCTGCGGACCCGTTTGCCGCTCGATGAAGGCCACGACGCGCGCGCCCAGACGCTGGAACCCCAGATCCACCCGTTGCGGTCCGACTTCCAGATCGGCGATCAGCAACCGATCGACACTGTCGGGCAACCGGGGGCGCTCGACCGCCAGCAAATGCCGCCGCGCGTCGATTGTGAGACCCAGGCAGGCTTGGAGCAACATGAATACCGAGCCGGCGGCCCAGGCTTGCGGCAGGCAAGCCACCGGATACGAGATCGGCGCCTCACCGGGCGCACGCTCGAAGCCGCAAAACAGTTCGGGCAGCCGCATGCCGAAGTAGTTGGCCGCCTCGAACATTTCTCGCGTCAGCCGCACCACGCCGTCGCGCTCGCCGTAGCGCGCGAGGCCCGCTACACACAACGTCGAGTCATGCGGCCAAACCGAGCCGTTGTGATAGGACATGGGATTGAAGCGCGCGGCCTCGGGCGGCAGGGTTCGCAGCCCCCAGCCTGAGTCGAAGGCGCCCGTGAGGAGCTGTCGCGCCACGGCGCGGCCGCGCTCGGCGTCGGGCAGACCGGTATAGAGAAGCTGGCCGGCGTTCGATGCGCGCACGCGGCACGGGTTGCCGCCGCCATCCAACGCGAGGGCATAAAACTGCAGATCGGGCAGCCAGAAGTGCTGCTCCACCGCTGCGCGCAGGGATTCAGCACGACCCGACCAATGGTGTGCAGCCTCCTCTTCGCCACGCCACTCGGCCATTTCTGCCATCACGCGCCAGGCCCGATGCGCATAGCCCTGCACTTCGATCAGCGAAATCGGGCCGTCGGGCGTGAGGCCATCGGCGTGGAACACCGAATCTTCGCTGTCCTTCCAGCCTTGGTTGGCCAAACCGCTGTCTTCACCGCGCGCGTAACTGACAAAACCCGAGCCGTGGCCGTCGGCGTTGCGTTCGATCCAGTGCGCCGCGCCGTTCAGGGCTGGCCAGAGCCGATCGATCGCGGCGCGGTCGCCGGTGCGTTCGGCGTAGGCGCCCGCGAGCATGATGAACAGCGGTGTGGTATCGACGCCGCCGTAGTATTGACCGAACGGCAATTCATCCACTGCCGCCATCTCACCCTTGCGCGTCTCGTGCATGATCTTCCCAGGCTCGGCGTCGCGAAAAGTCGAAGTGTCGTGGGCCTGATTGCGGGCCAGAAACGACAGCACGCCGAGTGCGAGTTCCGGATTGATCCACAGCGTCTGCAGCGCGGTGATGATCGCGTCGCGCCCGAACGGAGTGGAAAACCAGGGGATGCCCGCATAGGGGTAGGGCCCGGTCGCTAGTTCGGTGGTCAGCAGCGCCACATCGGCGCGGGATTTGTCGAGCCAGGACTGGAACATTCGTGCTGAAGCGCAAAGGCGCGCGCCTTGCCGCAGTTTCTTGCGCGTCGCAAGGATGGCGAGCGCCGCCGCGCGTCGAAATCGCTGCCGATCCGGGTGCGAAGGCGCAGGGCCGATTTCGACATAAAGTGTCCACGGCGTGCGTTCTTTGAGCAGGGTGAAAAACTCGGCCTGTTGTTCGTCGAGGCTTCTTGGCGTTTCGGAAAAACCGATGCAGCACCGGCGCACGACGTTGTCCAGACCACGATAGCTCAACTCCACGCCGGTCGCGTCGGAGTGCGGCGGCAGGCGCTCGCCGCGCTTGGTGCGCTGCTGCCCTCGCACCTCGAACATGTCGCGAAAATCGGCGCCGAACTCGAGCGCGAGCGGTACTTCGAGCGCCGGCGCGCCGTAGTGAACGAGCTCGATCCGCTCGTACAGCGTTCCCTCCCACAAAAAGCGCTTGCGCTCGATGTGAATGACGGCCTCGGGCGTCGCGGGGTTGCCCAGCGGCGGCAACGCGTGGTTGGTCAGGTGCGCGGTGAAAAACACATCGTCGTGACTCACCGCAGCCGACAGCAGCGACGGCTGGGTGTCGGCGAAGCGCAGCCGCCAATTCGACAGCACCCGGGTGTCGTTGCGAAACAGCCCGTCGGCGCCACCGGTCACATCGCCGTTGATGTCGGCGACCAGGAAGGTGTCGCCCATCTTGAGCACGAACAGCCGCAACTGCGTGCCTTCCGTAATGCTCTCGGCTTCCGATTCGGTAGTCGCAACCTGCGTGGCGTTCACTGGATCCATTTATCGTCGTCCTGTGCCTGGGCGGTTCAGGCCACCTTGGGTTGACACAGGTGATTGGCACCGTCGCCGAAGCCGTCCGGGAGCTGATGGTACAACTCGACGTATGCGCGCGCCATGGTCGAAGCGGAAAAGCGCCGCTCAAACTGGTCCCGGATCTGCTGGCGGTCAAGGCCTTCGATTTGCGCAATGGCCGCCACCGCTTCGTCTTCGCCGTCCACCACCAGACCGGTGACGCCGTGCTCTACCACCTCGGGTACCGAGCCGCAGCGCCAGGCGATCACCGGCGTGCCGCAGGCCATCGCTTCGATCATGACCAAGCCGAACGGCTCCGGCCAGTCGATCGGAAACAGCAGCGCCCGCGCGTTGCCGAGAAAGTCACTTTTCTGCGCGTCACTGATTTCACCGATGTACTGCACCAGCGGGTGGTCCAGCAGCGGCTTGATTTTCTGATCAAAGTATTCGCGATCGACCGCATCGACCTTGGCAGCAATTTTGAGCGGCAAGTCAGCGCGCAATGCGATTGCGATCGCGCGGTCGGGCCGTTTTTCGGGCGAAATCCGCCCCAGGAACGCAAGGTAGCCACCTCCCGGTCGCGCCTTAAAGCGGTAAATGTGTTCATCCAGCCCGTGGTAAACGTTGCCGTGCCAGTGTGCGAACGGCAGCGGGCTGCGCTGATGGTGCGAGATCGACACCAGCGGATACCGGTTCCAGCGCCGGTACGCCTCGGGCAAGTCCTTGAGATCGAGCCGTCCGTGCAGCGTCGTCAGCGTGCGCCCCGCGATCTTTTCGAAGAACGGAAAATGCAGTAGGTCGATGTGGAAATGCAGCACGTCGAATTCGTCGGCGCGCTCGCGCAGTTGAGCCAGCAAGGTCAGGTGGCTGGCCAGATCGGACTTGAGCGGCGCGGGATCGAGCCGGATGGCCTGGTCGCGCACTGCAATCAACTGTGCTTTTGTTTGCGTATCGGCCGATGCGAACAACGTGACGTCGTGGCCCTGTCCGACCAGCGCGTCGGTCAAGTGCGCCACAACCCGTTCTGTGCCGCCGTACAGCCGCGGCGGCACCGCTTCGTAAAGCGGGGCGATTTGCGCGATTTTCATTTGTGCTGCCCGTCCTCTTTCAATACAACACAGGCCATGCGTCGAACATTCGACTTGCTTTTAGCTCGTGCCGGACGAGCGGTCAGCCCGAAAGCGCCGCCGTCTGGAACGACTGCCGGTTCCCGTTGCCACTGCTTGATGGTCAATCATTCCATCGGGGGATGGGAAGAATTGCAGTTAGCAATCCTTGTTCCCAGGCACTACTGTCCGGTTAAAAGTTAAACAAATTCAATTGGTTAGCGGCCTCGGCGATCGTCATGGAGGTCATCGGCC
>JBDTQZ010000351.1:0-3583 GCA_039931935.1 Burkholderiaceae bacterium
GAACGCTGAACGGAATACCGTGCGCGACTGCACTTCCAGCCGCATCCATGCGATGCGCTCGCTCGGGACCCATCGTCACGTCGTGATGGATGTCGCCCCAGTAGAAGAGGTGATTGGCAAACAGGTTCACACACAAGTCCAACGCGCGAATGCGTCGGAACTGCGCTTCATCCGCCATCTGCAGATGCTGCAACGTGTGACGGTGATCGGGACGAGGCCGGCGTGCGAGGGCGGCGCCGAGCGCGGCAATAGCGACCTCGGATGCTTCGTCGCCGTTTACGTGGATGTGAAGCTGCAATCCCGCCTCGTGATAGGCAGCGACGACATCGTGCAGCTGCGCAGGTGCAATGTTCCAGATTCCGTTCGAATGCCCATCGTAATAGCCCGGCCACTTGACTCGCGCCGTGAAAGCCTGGATCGAACCGTCGGTCATCAGCTTTACAGGACCGAAGCGTAGCTTCGCATTGCCAAGCCGCTGCCGGGCGCGCACCTGTTCAATGCCCGAACGCGGATCGATGCCGAGACCGAAGAGCGCAGCCACGATACGCAGCGGAAAGTCTTCGCGCACCGTTGCAGCCTGCAGGCTGCCAACGCTTTCGTCCGAGAGATCGTTGGTCAGATCCGCGGCCGTTGTCACTCCTGCGGCTTGTGCGAGTCGCGCGAAGTTCCAAACCGCGCGCTCCGTGCGTCCTGCGCGAAACGGATCCCCGACGTACTGGAACACAGGGAACATCGCCGCCATTTCGGCGAGTTCTCCGGTGGGTTCGCCGCGATCGTCACGCACGATTCCATCGACGTCAATGTCGCGCGTGATGCCCACTCGCTTCAGCATCGCCGAATTGACATTCACGACGTGAAAATTCGCGTGAATGACTGCGATCGGTCGCTGCTGTGAAACTCGATCGAGATCAGCCGCCACCATGCGGGGGCCGCGGAAGAGAATCGGGTCGAATCCCCATGCGACCAGCGGGACCTCAGGCTCGCGCAGGTCGGCGTCCGACTGCTGCAATCGCTCGACCACCGCATCGATGCTGCGCAGTGCGGGCCATATGGATCCGTCAGGTGATCGGCGCTCGTAGAAGCCAACGTAGGGGTAGTCCCAGATGCCCCCTTCGAGCAGATGGCTGTGACCTTCGATGAGACCGGGCATCAGGACCCGCTCCGCGTAACGATCATCGATGCGGTGAATTCCCCATGTTGCCAATGCTGCTGTATCGCCCACGCCAAGGACGCGGCCATCGAGCACCGCGACTGCGTCGGCTATGGGAAGCGTGCGGTCCATCGTCAGGATGCGACGCGCCGGGTAGATCGTGAATGGTGGGCGAGAGGTGGCCATCGGTGCCTGGTTCCAGTTTTGGCGCCGATGAACTAGCTCGGCGCGCGCCGCGCATCCTCGCGGATCATATCGACCGCCTTCTCGGCAATCATCATCACCGGCGCGTTGGTGTTGCCGCTGATCAGCACCGGCATGATCGAACAGTCCACCACTCGCAGACCATCGATGCCATGCACGCGCAGTCGCGGGTCGACGACCGCGAGTGGGTCACTACCCATCTTGCATGTGCCAGAGGGGTGAAAGATCGTCGCGCCGTTGTTGCGCGCAAACTCCAGCAGTGCCGCATCGTCGTCAGCATCCGCTCCAGGACTCACCTCACGCCGCACAAACGAGCGCATCGGTGCAGAGCGCGCAATGGCGCGTGCCGCTCGCATACCGGCCACCGTCGTGCGACGGTCGATCTCTTCGGTCAGGTAGTGCGGACGCATCGAAGGCGGTTGCATCGGATCGCGCGAATTGATCGCCACTCGCCCGCGCGACGCGGGCCGTAGCTGGCAGATTGATAGCGTAAATCCTGAAAACGGATGCACCGTGCCACCTGCGACATCGGCCGACAACGTCGCGACGTGAAACTGAATGTCGGGCGTCGCCGACTCCGCCAGCGCGTGCATAAAGCAGCCGCCTTGATTGATGCCAACCGCGAGTGGCCCGCGGCGTGCGATCAGCCACTGCAGTCCGATCTTGATGCGTCCGAACAGCGAACGCATCTCGTCGTTGGTCGTGATCGGCTGCGTGCATTCGTAGATCGATCGAACCTGCAGATGGTCCTGCAGGTTCTCGCCGACGCCGGGAAGTTCGTGTACCACCCCGATTCCGTGCCGCCTCAGCAATTCCGGCGGGCCGATTCCTGACAACTGCAGCAACTGTGGCGACTGAATCGCGCCGGCAGCCGACAGGACCTCGCGAGTGCAGCGGGCATCGACATCGCGACCGCTTTGCCGATAGCTGACGCCGGTAGCACGTCGTCCCTCGAACAAGAGGCGCGTCGCATACGCACCGGTTTCGATCCGCAGGTTCGGTCGTCCGCGCGCGGGCCTCAGGTAGGCAGTGGCCGCACTGCTGCGCCAACCCCTCCAAGTCGTCAACTGAAAGTACCCAGCACCCTGCTGCGTCGGTCCGTTGAAATCATCGTTGCGCGGAACGCCAAGCGACGCCGCGCCGTCGATAAACGCATCGATCAGTGTGTGCTTGTGCGCGATGTTCGAGACACGTAGAGGACCGTCACCGCCGTGAAACGGTCCGGCCCCCCGTTCGTTACCTTCGCTACGGATGAAGTACGGCAACACATCGTCGTAACCCCAGCCGACGTTTCCCAATGCGCGCCACTGGTCATAGTCCTCGCGCTGACCGCGGATATAAATGAGCCCATTGATCGCGCTCGACCCGCCCAACGTCTTTCCGCGTGGCCAGTAAATACGGCGTCCGTTCATGCTGGGTTCGGGATCAGTTTCGAAGCACCAGTTGTAACGGCGATCCCACATCGTCTTGCCGTAACCGATCGGCAAGTGAATCCATATCGAGCGATCGGGCGGCCCGGCTTCGAGCAACAGCACGCGCATTGCCGGCTCTTCAGACAATCGCGCCGCAAGGACGCAGCCGGCCGAGCCGGCGCCGACGACGATGTAGTCGTACTGTGGGGTCGTCATCGTGCACGGCGCCCGCAGTGGAAAGGTATCCGTCGAGCCTGGCCGGAATGAGTCAACCAAAATCCGAATGGCGAGACAAAGACTTTCATTGCAGTGAACTTGCCGCGTACAGGTTTTGCATCCTTTTCAACAAGGGGTGCGCGTGCAGACTCACAACTGCAAGCGCTTCCAGCACTTCCTTCAGAGAAGGTCCGGCATGACACTCCGATTCAAGCTTGTCTCGATGCTCGCCGCATGTTGCATGTTCCTCACCATCAACTCGGCCGCAACTGCTCAGATGACGGTCAATTATGGAGTTCAGCCGGCGACGAGGCCGATTTATATCGCGCGTGCGCTCGGATTGCTCGATCCGATCGAGAAGAAACACAACATCAAGGTCGTATTCCGCTCGTTCGCCTACGGCGCGCCCGAGAATCATGCGATCGCGGCAGGCGAGTTACAGATGGCTCGGCCGGCATGGGGCCGGCGGCGCTCGTATTGGGGCAGTGGATAGAATGGCGAACGCGCGCGCACTCGCACCTCTGATGAACATGTTTGAGTTTCGTCGTTGGGTCTGCCGGACCTCCGTCGCGGTCGTTCTGAGCGGCCTCGTGCAGCTCAC
>JBDTQZ010000352.1:0-3580 GCA_039931935.1 Burkholderiaceae bacterium
GGCACGCTCCAGGGCACGGTGGAAGTCAGCATCGGCGTGGCGCACGCCTATCAGCGTGCAACCGATTGGCATTTGCGTCGCCCCGACGGGTACTGAGGCGCAGTGTCGCAACGATTGTTGGAAGCCAATGAGCGCAACGTCGCCGCGGCGGCGGACGTCAGTGATCGCATCCGCTTGCTGCAGGATCGAGCCGTGCTGCTTGCCCGCCTGGGTAGAGTGGCCGAAGCCGAGCGAACACTGGCGGACGCCGAGGATCAGATGCCGGCAGACGCGCCGCGCTTGTTGAAGCTGCGCTTCGCCTACGTACGTGCGATCGACACATACTTTTCCAAGCGTTTTGCCGACGCGCAACACAAGATGTATGCCGCACTACGCGAGGCCCGGAAATCAAACGAGCTGAGCCTGGTCGCTGAGTGCGAATCGGCATTGGCGCTGTTCATGCAGCGTGAAGGTGATGTTCGAGCCGCCGTAATGCATGCGAGGTCGGTTCTGGCGAACTCCGACGCCACGCTTGAGGCGCGCTATCGCGCTTCGCTCGCACTGGCCTCGCTGCACCAGGACGCCCACGACCACGAAACAGCCTACCGGCTCTATCGAGAGACGCATGATGTCGTCAAGGATCTCGACGACGAGATTGCAATGGCTAGCTGGCTGCAACGTGCCGCGCTCGCGAAAGCTGCGCACGCCCGGCAATCCGCCGGATGCGGCGAGCTCGATAAGTCCGGGGTCAGGCAGGCGATCGCCGATTTACAGCAGTGCATTGAATACGCCGCGCAGGTCCCCGACGGACCGACAACGACGCTCGATCAATTGCTGCTCGCCGAAATGTATGTATTGCAAGAACGCTACCAACAGGCGCTTGCGCTGTACGACTTGCACCTGCCCCAATGCGAAGGCGACGGGTTTCTGCACGAATGCACCGCGGCCATGGCCGACCGAGCGAAGTGCCTGCTGCAGCTCGGCCAAACCGATGCAGGCTACGCGCAGGCGGTGGCTGCGTTGCGGCGGCTGGATGAATCGGCACCCGCCGACATTCGCGCCATCGTGCACGAGAACATGGCGGCCGCACTCGAAGTAGTGAAGCAGCCGGCGCAGGCGCGTCAGCACCGAACGATGGCGCAAGCAGCGTGGGATACACACGGTCACGAGCAAAGCGAAACACGACGTTTGTTGCACGAAAACGTAGTCGCCAGATTGCATTGAGCCACCATGCAATGGGAAGTTGTCATCGGCATTGAAACTCACGCGCAGTTGAACACCGCGAGCAAGATTTTCTCGGGCGCCTCCACCCGCTTCGGGGCAGAACCAAATTCGCAGGCAAGCGTCATTGATCTGGCACTTCCTGGCACGCTTCCGGTGTTAAATGGCGGCGCGGTGGAGCGTGCGATCCGATTTGGCATTGCGACCGGCGCGGAAGTAGCGGCGCACAGCATCTTCGCCCGTAAGAATTATTTTTATCCCGACCTGCCGAAGGGATATCAGATCAGCCAGTACGAAACTCCGGTCGTCAAGGGCGGCGCATTGACGTTCGTCGTGCAGCCCAAGATGAGAGATAAATTCGCGGGGGAGCCGTATATCAAGACCGTGAAGCTGACCCGCGCCCATCTGGAAGAGGATGCGGGCAAGTCGCTGCATGAAGATGTCGGGGCCGACAGGGTATCCGGAATCGATTTGAATCGTGCTGGCGTGCCTCTGTTGGAGATCGTTTCAGAGCCGGAGCTGCGTTCGGCCGCAGAGGCAGTGGCTTATGCGAAAGCGATGCACGCGTTGGTGATCTGGCTCGACGTGTGCGACGGCAATATGCAGGAAGGCAGCTTCCGTTGCGATGCCAACGTCTCCGTGCGGCGTGCGGGAGAGACCCGGCTTGGCACGCGGTGCGAAATTAAGAACTTGAACGGCTTCAGGTTTCTCGAACGCGCAATCGAGTTCGAAGTCCGGCGGCAGGTTGAGCTAATCGAAGACGGTGGCACCGTCGTGCAAGAGACGCGGCTGTACGACGCCGAGCGCGACGAGACGCGCCCGATGCGCGGCAAGGAAGATGCGATGGACTATCGCTACTTCCCCGATCCCGACCTGCCGCCGCTGGCGATCGCCGACGAGTGGGTCGAACGCGTGCGCCGTGCGATGCCCGAATTGCCGGGTGCGATGCGCGAGCGTTTCGAGCGTCAATACAGTCTGCCTGCTTACGACGCGCAAACGCTGACCGCATCGCGCGAAGTCGCCTCGTACTACGAATCAGTGGCAGGGCACGTGGCTGACAAGAAAATGGCCGCGAACTGGGTAATGGGCGAGCTTGCAGCCAATTTGAACGAATCGGGACTCGCGCTCGCAGACGCGCCGGTATCGGCTGCGCAGCTGGGTGGACTTATCGCCCGGATACTGGACGGAACCATCAGTAACAAGACTGCGAAGGAAATCTTCGCCGCGCTATGGCAACGTCAAGGTAGCAGCGCTGACGCAATTATCGAAGCGCAGGGTTTAATGCAGATCTCGGACGTGTCTGCGATCGAAAACATTGTCGATCAAGTGCTTGCTGCGAATACGCGCTCCGTCGACGAGTTTCGCGCCGGCAAGGAAAAAGCATTCAATGCGCTCGTCGGTCAGGCGATGAAGGCGACACGCGGGAAGGCGAATCCGCAGCAGGTCAACGATATTTTGCGCCGGAAGCTTCAGACCGCGTAACGCCGCGCTACGAACACGTCGAACGTAGGCGCCGCAGTATTTCTGTCGAGCTCGGCAGGTTCGAAGCGTCTTCGCCGCGGTAATACTTGCTGCCTTCGGGCAGTTCGGCGCTGCCGGGCGCTGGCCAGCCCTTGACCGCTACTACACCCGAGATCAGGTCGGTCATCTGGAACGCCTCGCGCTCGATGTCGCGCCGGCACACCAAGTAGACCGCGCCGCGAGCGGCGCCGCGATTGCGGACTTCGACTAACTCAGGAGGCGCCACTACCGAAAGGCCGTGAACTGCGTCGCCGGTAGCCAACACGAAAAACTTCGAGGGCGATGAATGCTGCGCTAAGGCGCGCTCAACCGCCTGCGCGAAATCAAAATTGCCGCCCGCGACATACAGGCCGCCGCTATCTTGCGCGCCCGCCGCCGTTGCGATCGAGTACCACCACAGGAAGACCCAGCGTTTCATTTCCTCCGCTCATTTTCCTCGCTCATTTTCCTTGAAAACGCGGGTCGAGCAAGATGTCCGTTTCCGGATTTCTCTGCACAGGCCGTGCGCCTTGCGCTAGCAGTTCGCGAAAGCGCTTCTTTTGGGCATCGAACAGCTCGTTGATTCGCTGCGTCTCGGCACGCGCATCGCTCAGGACTTTTTCCTCAGCACTTAGCTGTTGCTGATTCGATACATAGCTGTGCTTGATCTGATCAGGCAGCACGCGCTTCTTGTAGAACTCCGATTCATCGTCGAGCTTCTTGCGCTCACCATTCAGGCCGGCGATGCGCTGGCTGGCGCGCGCCATGGCCTGCGCAGCGGATTCGAGCGACTTGGCACGCGCCGCTTCGATCTCTTCATCACTCGCATACGCTTCGAGCAATGATTTGTCGCGTCGCCGCTGTGCGAGCTGCCTGTCTT
>JBDTQZ010000353.1:0-3578 GCA_039931935.1 Burkholderiaceae bacterium
TTGTAACACCCAGTTCGTAACGTTGTCCTCAAGCGCAACGGTTTCAAGGTCAGCAACCCGCTTCCGATCCGACAAGTACCAGTTAATCACATCCTGCGGCTTTTCATAGCTCTGTGCAATCTCCTCAACCAGCTTGCGGATCTGATCAGGCCGCGACTGCAAGTTATTTGCGCGCACGACTTCGCCTAGCAACAGGCCCAGGCGCACACGACGTTCCGCCTCTGGTGCAAGCAAATCGAGCGGCAACGGCGCATCCTTGGCCGCCATCCCGCGCGCAATCAGATCGCTGCGAGCACCCTCGGCCAACCGTTGCTTTTCCGACTCAACCAGCGACTTCGGCACGTCAAACGAGCTTGTCGCAAGCAATGCGGCCATCACCTGATCCTTGGTGCGGGCTTTCAGGCGCGAAGCGACTTCGCGCCCAAGATTGTTCCTGATTTCAGTTCGCATCTTGGTGACATCGCCGTCAGCGACGCCTAACGAGCGCGCAAACTCGTCGTCGATTGGCGCTAAGACCGGTTGCTTCACCTGCTTGACCGTCACTTCGAAAGTGACAGCTCTGCCGGCCAATGCCTGTGCGCCGTAATTAGCGGGAAACGTCAGCGGAAACGTCTTGCTTTGTCCGGGTGCCATCCCGCGCACCGCTGTCTCAAACTCCGGAAGCATGCGGCCCTCGCCCAGCGTGAATTTGAAATCATCCGCCTGCCCGCCCTCAAACGGTTGCCCGGCACTGTCGCCCTCGGCATACGTGCCCTTGAAGTCGATGGTTACCGCATCGTCATCCTGCGCCGCACGCTGCACGTCTTCAAATGTCGCGCGCTGCCTGCGCATGATGTGCAACGTGCGATCGATCTCTGCCTCGCCGATCGAACACATTGCGCGCTGCACTTCGGCGCCCGACAAATCGCCCACGCTGATGTCTGGATAAATCTCGAAAGTTGCTGAAAAGGTCAGGTCCCTGCCACTGTCAATCGTCTGGTTCTCGCCGTCAGTGACCGGACGCGCTTCGAGGCGCGGCTGCCCCGCGACTTTCAAGTTGCTCGCCGTTACGGCCGAGTTGAAAGCCTCGCCAACCTTGTCGTTCAGCACTTCAGCTTGCACCTGCGCGCCGTAGGTCTGAGCGACCATCTTGATCGGCACCTTACCCGGTCGAAAGCCGGGCATCTTCATGCCACGTGCGAGCTTGGCCAGTCGTGTCTTCACTTCCTGTTCGATTGCCGCCGCCGGAACGGTCAGATCGACACGGCGCTCAAGTGCGCTAAGGGACTGAATGGTCTGTTGCATTTTCAATCGTTGAATTCGTCGGTGGTGCGAAGGGGGGGACTCGAACCCCCACGCCGGTGAAGGCGTCAGGACCTAAACCTGGTGCGTCTACCAATTTCGCCACCTTCGCGGCGCAATGCTGATGTCGCTATCGCTCGCGACTCTCGAAAACGGCGCGATTCTAGCGGAAGCGTTGCAGCAGCTCAGTCACGTAACAAGCTGTGATAGCTTCAACGCCATGAGTGTCGGCCACTACGAAAACTTTCCGGTTGCATCGTGGCTGATGCCCGCACACCTGCGGCCGGCGGTGCGTGCGATTTATCGCTTCGCGCGCACGGCAGATGACCTTGCCGATGAAGGCGATGCGGCTCCCGCTAAACGCCTGTCGGCCCTTGACGCATTGCGAGCGCAGCTGCACGCGATCGAAATGGGTGCGCCGTCCGATTGGGTGGATCTCGCAACTGCGATCGGCGAACATCAGCTGCAACTGCCGCTATTTCACGACCTGCTGTCTGCGTTCTCGCAAGACGTCGTCACGCTGCGCTACGACTCGTTCGAAACCCTGAGCGATTACTGCCGCCGCTCGGCCAACCCGGTCGGCCGCTTGTTGTTGCAGCTCTTTCGCCGCAGCGAAGCGGAGCTTCTGCAGCAGTCGGACGCGATCTGCACAGGCTTGCAGCTTGCCAACTTCTGGCAGGACGTCGCGCTCGATTGGCGAAAGGGCCGCGTGTACCTCCCGCAGCATGATCTGGCCACGTTCGGCGTCAGCGAGGCGCAAATTGCGCGTGGCACTGTCGATCAGAAATGGCGGAGCCTGATGACATTCGAAGTTCAGCGTACCCGCGACCTTCTGCAACGCGGCGCGCCGCTCGCGCGAGCTCTCGGTGGAAGAATCGGACTCGAACTGCGGCTGGTCGTGCAAGGCGGACTACGCATTCTCGAGCGGATCGATGCCGTCAATGGCGACGTGTTTTCGCGTCGACCGACGCTGTCGGCCCGCGATTGGACGTTAATGGGCTGGCGTGCGCTGCAACCGTTACCGACATGACGCCGGATCAGTATTGCCAGAATAAGGCGGCCAGCAGCGGATCAAGCTTCTATTACTCGTTCTTGTTCTTGCCGCCGGAACGCCGCCGCGCGATTACCGCCGTGTACGCGTACTGCCGCGAAGTCGACGACGTCGTTGATGAAGTCAGCGATGCCACGGCTGCCGAGGCAACACTCGCCTGGTGGCGAAGCGAGATCGCTCGATTGTTCGAGGGGCACCCGACTCATCCGGTGACGCGCGCCCTACTGCCTTTCGTAGGTGGTGAGTTCGGAATTACCGAGGCGCGGCTGATCGCCATACTCGACGGGATGCAGGTCGATCTGCGCCAGAACCGATTTCTCGATTACCCTGCGCTGCAGCGCTATGCGCACCTGGTTGCCGGAGTCGTCGGTGAAATGTCGGCGAGCATTTTCGGCTACCGCGACCCGCAAACTCTGCAATACGCGGCCCGCCTTGGGCTCGCGCTGCAGCTAATCAACATCATTCGCGACATCGGCGACGATGCGCGGCGCGGGCGCATTTACCTTCCTCTCGACGAGATGCAGCGCTTCGGCGTCAAGGCATCCGACGTGCTGACGGCGCGTTACGTCGACGGCTTTGTGCCCGTCATGCGCTTTCAGGCGAAGCGCGCGCGCGCGACGTACCAAGAGGCGCTGGCGCTGCTGCCCGCGGTGGATCGCAAAGCGCAACGGCCGGGACTGATGATGGGTGCGATCTACTCGGCGCTGCTGACAGAGATCGATCGCGAGAACTATCAGGTGTTGCACCAACGCATTGCGCTGACACCTCTGCGAAAGCTGTGGATCGCATGGCGCACGTGGGTGCGCGGTTGAGCGCACCACGAACGGTTGCGGTTATCGGCTCAGGCTGGGCCGGATGCGCAGCGGCGGCTGAGCTGGCTGCCGCTGGAGTTGCCGTGACGCTGCTTGAGGCCAGTGACGAGCTCGGAGGTCGCGCCCGTCGGCTGCCGCTCGAATTGGCTGGACATTGGCATGTGCTCGACAATGGCCAGCACTTGCTGCTCGGCGCGTACACCGAAACGGCAGCTCTGGTGCAGCGGTTGAACGTTGCGCTTGACGCCGTTGTCGAGCGGCGTCCGTTCGAATTGCGCTATCCGGATGGATTTCGCTTGCAAGCTGCACGGTTGCCGGCGCCGTGGCATCTTGCGACCGCGTTGCTTACCGCGCGTGGTCTGGGAGTGTCTGATCGATCGGCGCTGATCAGTCTGCTTCGTGCGTTAAAGAAATCTCGCTGGAACGTCGGCAAC
>JBDTQZ010000354.1:0-3576 GCA_039931935.1 Burkholderiaceae bacterium
AGGCCTTTTTCGGATCGCCGTAGTAGCCGCACGGGCACGGGTTCATCGCGGCGATTAACTGAAACTTGGCCGGGTACTCGACTTGCCGCGCCGCACGCGACACCGTGATACGGCCCGATTCGAGCGGCTGCCGTAGTGCTTCCAGGACGCGCCGTTCGAATTCGGGCAGCTCGTCGAGAAAAAGCACGCCGTGGTGTGCCAGCGAAATCTCGCCCGGCATCGGTGGATTGCCGCCGCCCACCAGTGCGACAGCGCTCGCAGTGTGATGTGGCGAGCGGTAGATGCGCGTTGCCCAGCGCTGCGTTGCGAACTGACCCGCCAGCGATAGCACCGCGGCCGATTCAAGCGCTTCGTCGGTCGTCATCGGCGGCAAAATTCCGGCAAAGCGCTGAGCCAGCATGGTCTTGCCGGTGCCCGGTGGCCCCACCATCAGCGCACTGTGACCTCCGGCCGCGGCAATTTCGAGCGCGCGCCGCGCCGCCAGCTGCCCCTTGACGTCGAACAGGTCGGGATACGTGGGCGGTGTCAGGCGCACCATCGCCTGATGCACATCGATCCGTCGCGCGTCGGCGTCACCCGCGTCCGAGCGCAGATGCTCCACGACCTGCAGCAGCGTTTTGGCCGGATAGATCGGCACCTGGCCGACGAGCGCGGCCTCATCGGCGCTCTCGGCCGGGACGATGAAACCACGCAGCGGCGGTTTCTCGGCGCCGCGTCTGTCGCCCGAAGTATCGGCGTTGGCGAGTGTGACGGCGTACGCCATCGCCAACGTACCGCGCACCGGCCGCAGCTCACCTGACAGCGACAATTCACCGGCAAACTCGTAGCGGTCGAGTACGCGCGCGGGCAGTTGTCCGGTTGCCGCCAGAATGCCCAGCGCGATCGGCAGGTCGAAGCGGCCGGATTCCTTCGGCAGGTCGGCCGGCGCCAGATTCACGGTGATGCGCCGCATGGGAAAGTCGAAGCGGCTGTTTTGCAGTGCGGCTCGCACTCGCTCGCGGGCTTCGCGCACTTCGGTATCGGGGAGCCCGACCAGCGTAAAGGCAGGCAACCCGTTGGCCAAGTGCACTTCGACCGTCACCTCGGGTGACGACATTCCAGACAAACCTCGGCTGCGAACGACGGCCAGCGTCATTGCAACGGTTTCATCGAGCGGGTCGAAGTGCGAACATGGCGCGCGATTCTATCGGCGCGTGAGCGACTGCCGTGCCGGAAGCGGCGACGGCCTAAACCGTTCACGCGATCGCAAGCTTCGACTAGCAGCGGCCTGCATCCCTCGTTTTGGATGCGGGACAGCCTAATTGGACGAAGGAAAAATGACCGGTTTGGCCTGATATTCGTAAGGGATGGCCCGCGTCGCCGTGGCACGATACAGTCACGGTTTTTAATCGATCTGTACGCTGCACAGCGCAAGCGCATCTGGTGATAACTTTTCTTCTCGGCGTCGCAATTTTTGGCACGATTACCGGGCTGTATATCTGGGCTCAACGTCGCGCGCGCGCGATTCGCGCACAATCGGCGCGGCGCGAACAAAGTGCGATGGCGCTGATGCTCGCGGGCGGCCAGCTCGACGAGGAACACGCAACCGAATCCGACGAGCCCGCCAAGCCAAAAATTATGGGGCGCTTGCTCGAGGATGACCCCGCCGAAAAAGCGGCGGCAGCCGCACGTCATGCGGCGGCGCGCGGCGTGGCTAAGGAAAAATCACGCGAGTTGCCACCTCTTGAGTTCGGTCACGGCAAGCGCGATTCCAAGTCCCGCAGCAAGTCGTCAAATGGCGCGCACAGCGGAGCACACCGCGCGACGCCGGCAGAGCAGGCTGCCGATGGACTGGATCCGATCGAGGATCTGATTTCGCAGATCATGGAGCACGAGCCGTCGCCGCATACCAGACCCCACGCAGAGGCTGTACGGGCTGCACGTCCAAGCGATATCCCAGCCCGGGGCAAGCCCGACCTGATTTCGCCGAACGTACCGCTGCGCGAACTAGTGCTTGCCTGGTATGAAGCGCGCGGCTATCGGGGCTCCCCCGCGTCGCCGGCCGTTTGGCCGATCGAACTCGTCCTGCGCCATCGCAAGGACGCTGCTCGCGCCTATGCGTTCGTCGTGCAAAGCGATCACGTCTCAGTCGATCGCATCACCGCGTTGATTGAACAGGCGCGCGAGATCGGAATGATGCGCGTGGCCGTGATTGCCGAGGCGGGATATGAAAGCGCAGCGAAGGAAGTTGCGAAGCGCCGCCACGTGCGGTTGATTGATCGCTCGGCGATGGAGGCCGAGTTGTCCGAATTGCAGCTGCCTACCGCAGCGAAAATCATCGCCCTGGCGCGCAAGCGCTCGGCGGCCGAACCGTCGCCAGCGTAACGCTTTCCTTACTGCGCGTTAACTAACGCGCAGTCTTGTTTTCAATTTCAGTCAGTCTGCGCTCAAGGCTCTCAAGTTTGGCGCGCGTCTTGGCAAGCACCTTGGTTTGAGTGTCGAACTCCTCCCGGGTAACGAGTTCAAGACGAGCGAACTGCTGCGTTAAGAGCGCCTTCACGTTCTTTTGCAAGTCGGCTGCCGGAGTGTTGCGCATCAGCGCGGCCAGCCGGTCCTGCAATTCGTCGAGAAACGAAACCTTGTCCATGGCGCGAATTTAGCCTATCGCCGCTCCTCGAGCTTGATGCTCCGCACCTGTGCGCACCCGCACTGGCATCGTGCACAGGGCTTAAATATCTGCGTAATTTGCACCGTGGTCGAGCATTTTGGCACTGCAACAATTGGCATGCATGTTGCGTAGACCCCTTCGATTCTGTTTTGTCACATCAAACATCTCGAGAGGGGAAAAAAGTATGAGAACAGCGCTGATCGCTTGCGCTATTGCGATCGGGAGTGCTGCGCCACTGAGCGTTTCAGCACAAACCGCGAAACCAGAACCGGAATTCACCATCAGTGGGAATGCGGGGTTGTTCAGCGATTACAGCTTCCGCGGGTTTACGCAAACCGACTACAAGCCGGCGTTTCAAGGCGGTTTTGACTTCGCGCACAAGTCCGGCTTCTATCTGGGTAACTGGAATTCAAACGTCGAGCAGCTGCTGTTCAACGGCGCATCGCTCGAGATGGATTTCTACGGCGGTTACAAGCACACCTTCGGCGACTTCGGGCTCGACGTCGGCGTGATTTATTACTACTACCCCGGCACCAACAAGGTCAAACCTGGCCTTGATGCCAAGAACTTCGAGGCCTACATCGGCGGCTCGTACGGGCCGGCGTCGCTGAAGTATTTTTATTCATTCACCGACTTCTTCGGCCTGAATTCGAACGATCTCGGCTTGCCGGGTAACATCGATACCAAAGGCTCACAGTATCTGGATCTGACGGTAACGGTGCCGTTCGACGGCGGCTGGTCGGTCGTCGGCCACGTCGGCTGGCAGAAGATCGAGAACCTGAAGCAGTTCGGCCCAAACGTTTTCAGCGTCTTGGAAGACAGCTACTACGATTACAAGCTCGGCGTGAACTACGACATCGCAGCATCCGGCTGGATACTAGGGGCGGCGGTGATCGGCACCAGCGAGAAGAAGCTCTTGACTGTGGGCG
>JBDTQZ010000355.1:0-3553 GCA_039931935.1 Burkholderiaceae bacterium
CCGTAGCAGAGATCACATAGACCAGCGACGTGTCCTGAAACAAGATGATCGTCTGCGTCAGCAAAACCGGAATCATGTTGCGGAACGCCTGCGGCAGGATTACCAGCCGCATCGACTGCCCATACGTCAGACCTAGCGCGTACGCCGAGTAAACCTGGCCGCGAGGTATCGACTGGATACCGGCGCGCATGATCTCGCAGAAGTATGCCGCCTCGAACAAGATGAACGTAATGATCGCCGTGCGTTCAGCTCCGATCTGGATCGGCCGTTCAGCCCCCGTGATTCCCTGCAGGATCTGCGGCATCAGGAAGAAGAACCAGAAAATCACCAGCACCAAGGGTATCGAGCGCATCAAGTTGACGTAGCCCGCCGCGCCGTTTGACAAAATCTTGTTCGAAGACAAGCGCGCCAGCGCGAGCAATGTGCCGAAGAACAACCCTCCGACCACCGACGTCGCCGTCAACTGCAACGTGTACTTCATTCCCTGCCACAAGTACGGCAGCGCGTTAATGACGATCGAGAAATCGAGGTTCATCGCCTATTTCCCGCCGCCAATGTAGCCGGGCACCGCGACTCTTCGTTCGACGTACGCCATCACGCGGTTGGCAGTCATCGCGATGACGATGTAAATCACCGTGGCCGCGGCAAACGCCTCGAAGAAATTAAACGTGTACTCGCCGATTTCGCGCGAACGGAACGTTAGCTCTGCCAGCCCGATCGTCAGCGCAATCGATGAGTTCTTGATCAGGTTCATCGTCTCGCTGGTCAGCGGCGGGATGATGATGCGAAACGCCATTGGCAGCAGCACGAAGCGGTACACCTGGACTTGCGTCAGACCGACCGCCATGCCGGCGTTGCGCTGCCCGCGCGACAGCGACTGGATGCCGGCACGCACCTGCTCGGCAATCCGCGCCGAAGTAAACAGCCCAAGGCACAGGACGGCGGCGAGGAACTGCGCGTAAATCGGTTCGGTCGAGATCATCCAATTCTTTAGCGGCGGGATGAACTCGGGGATTACGAAGTACCAGAGAAACATCTGGACCAACAGTGGGATATTGCGAAACAGCTCGACCCACGCGTTGCCCAGGCGCACCAACCAGCGTTTGTCCGTCGTGCGAATCGTCCCGATGATTGAACCGATTATCATCGCGATGATCCAGGCCAGAGCAGAGATGGCTAGCGTCCAGTAAAACCCGGCCAGGATCCACTCCCAGTAGGCGCCATCGCCGTCCGGCGTTTGCTGCAGGAACACGCCCCAGTTCATTTGTACTTGTAGCTTTTCCTCCGTCCCAGGGCGAAGCTTGCCGCAAAAAGAAAAAGGCCGAAAGCACTGCTTCCGGCCTCTGCGTTCCCCGCAGACGCGGGGCCCCCAAAGCTAAGACTTACTGCACACCCTTGTCGTTGGGGCTCTTGAACGCCTCCTTGATGGCCGGTGTTTGCGGGAAGTTCATGTTGATATTGCGCGGCGGAATCGCACTGGTAAACCACTTCGCATAGATCTTGTCGATCTCGCCCGACTTGTAGACGGCGCCGACTGCGCGATCGACCAGTGCCTTGAATTGCGGGTCCTCGCGGCGCAGCATCATGCTGTACGGCTCGGTCCGCAGCGACTCGGGCAGGATCATGTACTGGCCGGGGTTTTGCTGGTTTGCGATCTGGCCCGCCAGCAGGATGTCGTCCATGATGAACGCCTGTGCGCGATCGCTCGAGACCAGCTGCATCGACTCCGCGTGATCCTTCGCCTGCAGCTCCTTGAAGTCGATCCCTTTGGCTTTCTCGTAGCCACGCAGCAACGGAATCGAAGTCGTACCCGACGTCGAGGCCACGGTCTTGCCGTTCAGGTCAGCAAACGTCTTGATGCCCGAAGCCTTCTTGACCGCCGCCGATATATTGACCACAAAGTAAGTCGGACCAAACGCAACTTGCTTCTGGCGCTCGACCGAGTTGGTCGTAGAGCCGCACTCCAAATCGATCGTGCCATTCTGCAACAACGGGATGCGGTTGGCCGAAGTCACCGGTTGATAGGCCACTTTCAAATTCGGCATCTTCAGTTCAGCCTTGACGGCGTCGACTACCTTGCCGCAGAGCTCCATTGCATAACCCACAGGCTGCTGTTTGTCGTCCAGATAAGAAAACGGAATCGACGACTCGCGATGTCCGATGGTGATCGTGCCGGTGTCTTTGATCTTCTTCAGCGTTCCGGTGAGCTCCTGCGCGCTCGCGCCGATCGCCACGGAACCCAGCAAGCCCGCGCCTGCCAATGCCATCACAAAGCGGGAGATTTTCGGTCTGCTCATTGTTGTACTCACTTTCTGTACCCTCCTCGGGAAATCGAAATCAGTCTAGCAAAACGCCCCGCCTCAGAGCGCGTTGACCAGGACGAGGGTTATTACCTGCGGCAACCGCGCGTCTATGCATCGGCCGCCGCCGGAGCGACAGCCTCTGCCTTTGCCCGCTCTCGGCTTTGAATCTCCCACATCGACGCATACATGCCCCGGCGCGCCAACAACTCGCCGTGGGTGCCGCGCTCGACGATGCGGCCATGGTCCATCACCAAAATCTGATCGGCGTGAACGACAGTCGATAGGCGGTGCGCGATCACGAGCGTCGTGCGGCTTTCCGAGATGCTCTCGAGTTCCTGTTGGATCACGCGCTCAGTCCGCGAATCCAACGCCGATGTTGCTTCATCGAACACCAGAATGGCTGGGTCTTTTAGCAATGTCCGCGCAATCGCAACGCGTTGCTTTTCGCCCCCCGAAAGCTTCAACCCGCGCTCGCCGACGCGCGTCTGATAGCCGTCGGGCAACGACTCTACAAAGTGATGGATATGAGCGGAACTCGCTGCCGCTACAACCTCGTCATGCCCCGCACCTGGCCGACCGTAGGCGACGTTGTATTCGATCGTGTCATTGAACAGCACGGTGTCCTGCGGAACGATACCGATCGCGGCGCGGAGGCTTTTCTGCGTCAGCGTGCGCACGTCCTGCCCGTCAATCAAGACGCGCCCGGCATCGACGTCGTAAAACCGGAAAAGCAGCCGCGCCAGCGTCGACTTGCCCGACCCGGTTGCACCCACCACGGCCGTGGTCGACCCACCCGCGATCACGAGATCCACGTCGTGCAGCACCTGCCGCCGCACGTCGTACGAAAAATCGACATGCTCGAAGCGCACCTCCGCCGAGCGCACCGACAACGGGCGTGCATCGGGTGCATCGGCAATTTCGCGGTTCTCCTCGAGCAGCACGAACATGCGATCCATGTCCGCGAGGCTCTGCTTGATTTCCCGATAAATCACTCCCAGGAAATTCATCGGGATGTACAGCTGAATCATGAAAGCGTTGACAAGCACAAGGTCGCCGATGGTCATCCGGCCTTCGGCGACGCCGAGCGCCGCACGCCACAGAATCAGCGTCAACGCGACGGCGATCAGAGCCTGCTGCCCGGCGTTCAGAATATTCAGCGACTGTTGCGACAGCACCGCTGTGCGCTGCGAATCGGCGAGCGTTTCATCGTAGCGCCGCGCCTCGTAGTCCTCGTTGCCGAAGTACTTGAC
>JBDTQZ010000356.1:0-3546 GCA_039931935.1 Burkholderiaceae bacterium
GCTCGAGGCGTACGCGCATCGCATCGCCGGTGGTGTGTGGACCGCGAGTGATGCGGCGGCTGATTGCGGCGAATTCTGCGTGCAGCTCGCGCAACGCATCGTGCAGCGCGGTGGGGATCTGCAGCTGAATCGGTCCGCCACGGGCTTCGATGTCGACGGAACGAGCGTGCGTGCATTGGTAACCGACCAGGGACCGCTGCGCGCCGACGCCTATGTGCTTGCGGCTGGAATCGGCTCGCCGGAGATTGCGCTGACCGCTGGAATTCATCTTCCTATTTATCCGTTGAAGGGTTATTCGATCACCGTACGGCCGGCAATGGATGCAGTACGTTTACGAACTTCGATAACCGACGCGCGGCGCAAAGTCGTTTTCGCGCCCCTGGGTGACCGCGTGCGAGTCGCAGGCTTCGTCGAAATCGGCTCGAAGGGAAACGAAATTCCACCCGCACGCACCAGCGCGCTACTCGATGCCGTGCGTGAGGTGCTCGGCTATGCCATTATCGATGGCGATATTCGTCCGTGGGCCGGCGAGCGCCCGGCGACACCGGGCGGACGGCCCATTATTGGCCGCACTCCGGTAGAGCATTTGTATTTGAACGTCGGCCACGGCGCGCTCGGGTGGACGCTGGCAGCGGGTAGCGCGCGGCTGGTGTGCGACGCAATCGCCGGGCGCACTCCTACAATCGACGTCAAGCCGTATACCTATCAGTAAACATGCATCACGAAACGCACATTCTGCATCGCCAGTTGCGTGGCAACTATCCGGTTGCGGTGAGCGCGCTGGGTTGTTGGATCACCGACAGCGCAGGCAAGAAGTATCTGGACGCGTCCGGCGGCGCTGCGGTGTCCTGTCTGGGTCATGGCCATCCGGAAGTACTCGCTGCGATGCACGCGCAGATCGATCGCATTGCCTACACGCATACGAGTTTTTTCTCGACCGAAGTCGCTGAGCAATTGGCCGACACGCTGATTGCATCCGCGCCCGCCGGTACTTCGCACGCCTATCTGGTTTCGGGCGGCTCGGAGGCGATGGAGGCCGCGCTGAAGCTGGCTCGGCAGTATTTCGTCGAGAAGGGCGAGCCGCAGCGCGCGCGATTCATCGCACGCCGCAACAGCTATCACGGCAATACATTGGGAGCGCTTGCGGTGGGCGGGAATCAGTGGCGTCGCCGGCAGTTCGCGCCGCTGCTGATCGACGTCGAGCACATCTCACCGACGTATGCGTATCGCGACCAGCACGATGAAGAATCGGCCGAGCAATACGGTGTGCGCCTCGCGCGGGAGCTGCAAGCGGCCGTCGAGCGCATCGGAGGCGAAAACGTCATTGCATTCGTCGCAGAGACGGTCGGCGGTGCAACGAGTGGCGCATTGACGGCACCGCCGGGGTATTTCAAGCGTGTGCGCGAAATCTGCGATCGGCACGGCATGTTGTTGATCCTGGACGAAGTGATGTGCGGCATGGGTAGAACCGGCACTCTGCATGCGTGCGAGCAGGAAGGCATTGCACCCGACCTGATGGCGGTTGCAAAGGGCTTGGGCGGCGGCTATCAGCCGGTAGGCGCTGTGCTGATCGGTGCCAAAGTGATCGACGCGATCGGCGCGGGGTCGGGTTTCTTCCAGCACGGCCACACGTATATCGGCCATCCGGTCGCGTGCGCCGCGGCGCTCGCTGTGCAGCAAGTCCTCACACGCGACAGATTGGTCGAGCGCTGCGCGCAACAAGGCGCGCGATTCGGTGTGAGGCTCAACGAAGCGTTTCGCGAACATCCGCACGTCGGCGACGTGCGCGGGCGCGGACTGTTTCAGGCAGTCGAGCTGGTTGCCGATCGAGCGAGCAAAGAACCTTTCGAGCCGGCGCTCAAGCTGCACGCAAGAGTAAAGAAATCCGCGATGGACGCGGGGCTGCTGTGCTATCCGATGGGCGGCACGATTGATGGCGCGCGGGGCGATCACGTGCTGCTCGCTCCTCCCTTCATCATCACCGATGATCAGCTCGACTTATTGATGCAGCGGCTCACTGAGGCCGTGGACTCCGCAGTGCACTCGGTTTTCTCAAAGTAGCACGGTGCGGTCTATGGGTTGGTAGGGTTTGCCATGCCATGGCCACCGCCGGGCCGCTTGGTCTTGCGCCGTGCTGCCGCGACGCGTAACGTGCCCGTTCCTCTGTGGGGATTCAAGGAGACAGACAATGAAGTTCAGATTTTCAGTTCGCGCGGCCTCATTTGCGGCTGCGTTCGTCGCTGCTGCGACGTTGCCGAGTGTTGCAGGCGCGCAGCAGCAACGCTTCATAACGATCGGCACCGGCGGCGTGACGGGTGTTTACTACCCGGCCGGTGGTGCCATCTGCCGCATCGTCAATCGCGATCGCGCGAAGACTGGACTGCGTTGCTCGGTAGAGTCCACCGGCGGTTCGGTCGCCAACGTGAATCTGCTGAAGTCGGGCGAGCTCGAATTTGGTGTTGCGCAGTCTGATGTGCAGTTCTTTGCCACAAAGGGCGAAGGCGCGTTCAAGAAAGACGGCGCGTTGAGTGACATTCGCGCAGTGTTCGCGCTGCACCCCGAGCCTTTCACCGTCGCGGCACGCAAGGAAGCGAACGTCACCAAGTTTGAAGACTTCAAAGGCAAGCGCTTTAACGTCGGCAATCCCGGCTCCGGTACACGCTCGTCAATGGAAGAGCTGCTCGCCGCGATGGGCTGGAAGATGAGCGACTTTGCGCTTGCCTCCGAGCTGCGGCCGGATGAGCACGGCTCGGCGTTGTGCGACGGCAAGATCGATGGGTTCTTCTACGGTGTGGGCCACCCTTCGGCCAACATCCAAGATCCGACGACGATTTGCGGCGCGAAATTGATTTCGTTGACTGGGCCTGCAGTGGACAAGCTGGTCAAAGACCGTCCGTACTACGCGGTCGCGACGATTCCTGGGGGTATGTATCCGAACAACCCAAACCCGACGACAACGTTCGGTGTGCAGGCAACCGTCATATCGTCGGCCAAGGTGCCGGCCGACGTGGTCTACGCGGTCACTAAGGCCGTGTTCGACAACCTCGATGAACTCAAGAAGCTGCATCCGGCGTTGGCCAATTTAAAGCCGGAAGACATGATCAAGAACGGTTTGTCCGCGCCGTTGCACGAAGGCGCGGTGCGCTACTACAAGGAAAAAGGCTGGATGAAGTAACGCAAATGCCGACGGGCCTTTGCCCGCGGCATTTGCATCGCCGCGTTCGAACGGACGGCATTGCCGCCGATCATCGCGGCGTAGCTTGACGGGCGGCTTGCCGCCCGTCTTTGCTTTTGGGGGAGCGATGGACCACAAGAAGCTGGAAGACAACGTCGCCCCGACCGCAGAAATGCAGTTGGGCGAACTGGATAAAGTCAAACAGCTCGTCGTCGATGCCGATCTTGGTGGGCGCTCCACCGTCGGGCTGCATGGCAATGTCATGCTCGGCGTCGGCCTTGCCTGGGTCATCTTCCAGCTCTGGTACGCATCGCCGCTGCCGTTCGCGCTGCGCTTCGCTGTGTTCAACGACACCGAGGCGCGCTCGATCC
>JBDTQZ010000357.1:0-3539 GCA_039931935.1 Burkholderiaceae bacterium
GGATTGTTTTGCGGAATGCTTCTGCCCTTGAACAGCTTGTATTCGTAGTGCAACGGCTGCGGCTCGAAGCCCCAGTTTTTCTTGAAGGCATATGAGCCTGCGCCGCGCTTGGAGCGCCCATAGTCGAAGACTCGACATCCGCGTTGGCAGGCGCGCCGCATCAGCTCCCAGTACTTGAAGTCGTTTGCCGCGAGCTCGCGCGCCTCAGGAATGTCACCGGCGTAATACGGCAGGACTTCATCACGAAAGTAAAACGAAAGCACGCTGGAAACCGGATGGCCTGCGGGGGTCACGACCGTCATCACCTCGCATGCGTCGCCAAACGCCCGTTGCAACGCCTCAAAATAACCTCTTGGAAATGGTGGCGTTCCATGCCGATGCGCATTGTCCGCATACAGATCAAAAAAACGATTCACGCTTGAATCAATCTCGCTGATGAGGCCGCGCTCGATGGATTTGCGCACCATCGCACGCTGCTTGCGCGGAATCGCGCGCATGTTTGCCTCAGCCTCGGGTTCAATCGATTTGCGGAACGTCACGAACAGGGTCTGCTGCGGCCAGTCCGGCTCACACAAGGAACGGTCGCGCAGTTCTAGATGATCGGCCCCCAGATGTTGCGCCAGATCACCCGCCGCAGAGTGCAGCATCGCGCGCACGTTCTCATCGCTCACCGCTGCGCCACCGTACACCGCGAACGGCAGCGAAACCAGCGAGTGTCCAAATAGAAGGCTTTTTACCTGCACCAAAGGCAACACGCCCACAACTTCGCTCCCGCGCTCCGCGAGCAGGTAGTGCGTGCGGTGCCTGAATGAATTTTCGATGACGTCGCGCCATTCAATGCGGTGAAAAAACGTCGCGCCGGCGCAGGTTTGCACGAACGCGGTCCACGCCGCACGGTCGGCGTGCTCGAGCCGCCGGACCTTCACCTGCCCACCTATCGCGCCTGCTGCGTCATGCGTTTTCACGCTGCATCAAGATCGAATACTCGATCCATCCGGTCCCAGCGAAAGTCGCTGAGCAGTTGCCGCAATTTGCCTTCGGTTCGATTCAAATTCACGTAGTGCCGAAAACGAGTCTTCAGGCCGATTCCGTTGACCCGCGGCTGCTGCGGGTCGATCTCCCAGGGGTGAAAGTAAAAGATCGCCGGCCGGCCATCGACGCGATTCACGCGATTGATCGCCCAACGAGACAACGCATACGGCGCAAGCCGGAAATATCCACCGCCGCCTGCAGGCAGGTTGCGACCGAACACGCGTGCGGTGGTGACCGGAATCTCGAGCAGCCCGCTGCTGACGCGATACGGGAAGCGCGGTGATTCCGGCATGCCATAGTGATCGTGCTTAACGGGGTAAACGCTCGAGCTGTAGTGGTAGCCCGCTGCAGCAATTCGGTCGAAAGCCCACAAGTTGCCGTAGCCAACCGAAAAGCTAGGCGCGCGATAGCCGCGCACCGCAACGCCCGCAATATCCTCGAGCCGCCGCTTCGCATCGCGGATATCGCTGTCAAACTCGGCGGGCGACTGATCGGATGCTCGCAGATGCGCTTGCCCATGGCTCGCCACTTCATGCCCTTGCGAGGCGATATCGCGCACGATGCCGGGGTACCGCTGCGCAAGCCAGCCAAGCGTAAAGAAGGTTGCCTTGGACCCGCGTTCGCTCAGTAGGCCCAACACTCGATCGATATTGCGCTCGATCCGGCAGGGCGTCGTCTCCCACGCGCTGCGCGCGATATGAGGCGCGAAGGCCGACACCTGAAAGTAGTCTTCGACGTCTATCGTCAGCGCATTGGCACTTCGCTTCATCTCTTGGGCGGCTTTCATGATTCACTCGTGCGCGGCACTAGGCACGCCGCTCTTCGGCGTGCCGCGAAATTGAGGGGGCCGGGCCGAGCGCTGAATACACGGACGCGTAGCGGGCAACGCTCGCCGCCCACGATCGCTCACTTTCGACAAACTGCCTGCCACGACTGCGCAATGTCTCCCACGTCTGCGGCGAACCCAGCAGGTCAATCACGGTGTCTGCCAACGCGTCCAGCGAGCCCGCAGAAAAAAGCCGGCCGTTTTCGCGATCGCGAATCAGTTCACGATGACCGCCGACGTCGGAAGCAACAATCAACCGGCGCCGGGCCATTGCTTCAAGTGGCTTGAGCGGCGTCACGGTTTCAGTAAGCCGCATACGCAGTCTCGGATAGACCAGCACATCGATCAGGTCGTAGTAGCGGGCGATCTCTGCGTGCGGCACGCGCCCTCGAAAGGTCACCAAGTGGTCCACACCCAGCTGCTTGGCCATCCTCTTCAACTGTTCCTCCTCGGGCCCACCACCAACCAGTAGCACACGGATATCCGGCGCTCGTGCAGCAATTGCAGACAGGGCGGAGAGCAGCAAACCAAGACCCTCATAAGCGTAGAAAGAGCCGATAAACCCAAGCACTGCTTTGCCATCCAAACCCAGTTCGCGGGCGAGTTCGGCGCTGTCCGCACCCGACCCAGAAAACTTTTCCACATCGACCGCATTGGGTATGAGGGTGACGCGGTCCTTGGAAATTCCGCGCGCCAGGATGTCGGTGCGCAGTCCCTCGCAGATCGTCGTCACTCCATTTACACGCCGCAACACGTACGTTTCGAGAGCCCGAGTGGCTCGGTAGCGCCATCCCCCTTCCCGCGTGGTGCCGTGATCGATCGCTGCATCCTCCCAAAATGCGCGCACTTCATACACCACCGGAATGCCCAGCTGACGGCCGACGCGTAACGCGGGGACAGCGTTAAGTACCGGTGAATGGGCGTGCAGGATGTTGGGGCGCACCCGAAGGCATATCTCGAGCAAACGTCGCTCGAGCGCACGCATCAGCGCAAACTCACGAACGACCGGCAGCCCACTGATGCCAGTGGGCTGCCACAGGGTACGGTAGAACTGCAGTCCGTCGACGTCCTCCTGCTCGCCGCTAGGTGCGGTGTGTTTAGGGCTGGTCAGCTGAAAAGTATCCCAACCCATGCGGCGTTGTTCCCGAATGATCGCTTGGCTGCGAAACGTATAGCCACTGTGAAGCGGTATCGAGTGATCGAAAACGTGCAGGATGCGCAGGGTCATACCGTCAAAGGCCTGATGGGTTCCGCTGGGTCGTCGCAGATAGAGTCAGGCAAGCGGTTCGAGCGTTGGAACGTTGCCTCTGCAAAGCGCTGATACGCAGCTAAAGCCCACGACATCGCTTCGCTCATTGCCTCGCGCCCGCGCCTGCTAGCGAAGGCAACCAATGCGCCAGGTGCTGTGCAATGCGAGGTGCGGCCTTGCCATCCCAGTATTCGGGAACACGACCCCGCTTGCCACCCGTGCGAATAATGTGATCGACCGCGGCGAGGACCCCCTGAGGCTCGGCGCCGACCAGCGTATTCGTGCCCTCGTCTACGGTGATCGGACGCTCAGTATTCGGGCGCATCGTCAGGCAAGGAATACCGAGCGCGGTGGTTTCTTCCTGGATTCCGCCGGAGTCGGTGAGAACCAGCGCAGCATCGCGCATCAGACCCACCATCTCCAGATAACCCT
>JBDTQZ010000358.1:0-3535 GCA_039931935.1 Burkholderiaceae bacterium
CGGGTGCTGATCTGCTGCGCGGGTTGGCGATCGGCGTTGAGGTGACATGCCGCTTATGTCGGGTCACACCCACCCGGATTCACAAGGCGGGCTTCCATCCGACGGCCATCCTGGGGGTGATCGGAGCGGTCGCAGGCATCGGCGCCGCGATGCGTTTGCCGCAGAAGCAATTGGTCAACGCGTTTGGAATCGCAGGCAGCCTGGCTTCGGGAATCATCGAATATCTGGCTGATGGCTCGTGGACGAAGCGCATGCATCCCGGCTGGGCAGCGCAATCGGGATATCGCGCGATTCGCCTTGCGCGGGGCGGCTTTGAGGGCCCTCGCACGGTGTTCGAAGGAAAGCATGGTTTGTTCCGCGCCTTCGCCAACACTGATGGCGGGGATTTCGAGGCGATGCTCGAATCTTTTGGAACGCAATGGATCTGGCAGTCAATTGCCTTCAAGCCGTACGCGTGCGGAACCATGGCGCATCCGTACATCGACTGCGCACGTGAGTTCCGAAAAAAAGGAATCGATGCCGCGCTGATCGACCGCATCGAGTGCGAGACGGCCGAAGGAATCGTGCACCGGCTCTGGGAGCCGATTGAGCTGAAACGATCGCCTCCCAACGGTTACGCGGCAAAGTTCAGCATTCCTTACGCGATTGCGGTGGCTATCTTGAGAGACGATGCCGGTCTTGTGGAGTTCGATGACAAATTGGTCAACGACGCCGCGGTAATCCGTCTGGCGAACAAGGTGAACTACATCGTCGATCCTGCAAATCCGTATCCCCATCGGTTCACCGGTCATGTCCGCGTCGTTCTGACCCATGGTGAGGTCCATGAGTATCGACAGGGCTTCTTCCGAGGTGGAGTCGATCACCCATTAAGCGACGCTGATCTTCAGCGCAAATTCTTTGCGAACTGCGCGTATGGCGGCTTGCAGACCACCGGTGCGCAGCGCCTGGCGCAGGAAGTCGGCGCGTTGTTCGGTATGCCGGAGCTGAACTTCTCCGGCGCGTTCGCGCACGGCGACGCGCGCCAATGAGCAAAGAGCCGCTGGCTTCGAGAGTCGCGTTAGTCACCGGAGCCGGGCGCAACATTGGCCGCGAGATCGCACTGAGCTTGGCGGCGTCGGGCGTCGCGATCGCCGTCAATGTGCGCTCATCGGTGGAAGAGGGTCAAGCGGTCGTCGATGAAATCAAGGCGCGCAACGGACATGCCCTTCTGTGCGTTGCCGACGTCGCCGAGCAGGACGCCGTGCGTCAGATGATTGCCAACATCGATGCGCATTGGGGCCGGCTGGATATTCTGGTCAACAATGCTGCTGTGCGGCGTGAGGCGAAGGTAGACGATATTTCGGCGGCGGATTGGCATCGCATTGTCGCGATCATCCTGGACGGCGCATTCTTCTGTACCCAGGCCGCGCTGCCGCTACTGAGAAGGTCGGAGCAAGCGGCGATCATCAACATCGGCGGCATGACCGGCCATAGCGGTGCAGCGAACCGAGTCCACGTCGTCACCGCGAAAGCCGGACTGGCGGGCATGACGCGCGCGCTTGCTCATGAGATCGCGCCTGACGGTATCACCGTCAATTGCGTGGCGCCCGGCATGATCGATACGGTGCGACACGCGGCCAGCTCTGCGGCGTCTCCCGATCATCGACGCAGGCATCACACGCTGCTCGCGCGACACGGCACCGCAGCGGACATCGCGCAAAGCGTGACCTGGCTAGCGGGCGACGGTGCCCGGTTCGTGACGGGCCAGGTGATCCACGTCAATGGGGGTGCATACGTCGGTGGTTAGTTTGCGAATGAGGGGGCAATCTGGAATACGTCATCGTCGCTGTTTCTGTTCTCTTGCTCGGGTACGGCGTCTTGGTTTTTAACCGTCTGGTATCGGACCGTAATCTGGTCGCCCAGGCCTTTGCCGATATCGACGTTCAGTTGAAGCGGCGCGCCGATCTGGTTCCGCAACTGGTCGAGACGGTGAAAGCGTATGCGGCATACGAGCGGCAGACGCTGCAAGCGGTGGTCGAGCTGCGAGCGCGTGCGAGCACACTGGCGGAACACGAGCGTCGGCCGAGTGCCTCACGCTTCGGCACCGAACGCGAGTTGGGCGCTTCGTTGAAGAAGCTGATCCTGCTGCAGGAAAACTACCCGCAGTTGAAGGCCGATCAGAATTTTCGCGACCTTTCGGCCAAGTTGGTCGATGTTGAGGATCAGCTGCAACACGCACGGCGGTTTTATAACGGTGCCGTCAAGCAGTACCTGACGCGACTGCAGACGTTTCCGGACATCATGGTGGCTCGTCTGCTCGCTTTTCGCAGCGCGGCGTTTTTCGAGACCGATGATCGCGCTGCCGTCCAGGTGTCGCTATGAAGCGTCTCATGGGTGCGCTAGTGCTTGCGTTTTTCAGCGGCGCCGCTCTCGCGCAGGAACGCATCGTCGATTTTGCAAGCGATGTCTCGCTCGACGCGAATGGGTCCTTGCTCGTTGTCGAAACGATCGTCGTACAGGTTGAAGGCCAGCAGATCAAGCGCGGCATCTTCCGCGATTTTCCGACGCGCTACGAGAATCATCGCGGCATCACGGTGGTCGTTCCATTCGAAGTTCTCAACGTCCAGCGCGACGGAGCGGCCGAGCCGTACAAAGTCGAGCCGCTGACGAACGGGATGCGCGTTCGCATCGGCACGCCGCAGCAGATGTTGCCGCGCGGTCAGCACATGTACTGGATTTCGTATCGCACCGGACGCCAGCTCGGATTCTTCGGCCAGCACGACGAGCTGTATTGGAACGTGACGGGCAACGGCTGGCCGTTCGTAATCGATCGCGCGAGCGCGTACGTTCGGTTGCCGCAACCCGTCTCGGCTGAGAAGCTCAGTGCCGAGGCCTACACCGGCCCAAAAGGCGCGCGTGGTCGCGATGCCAAAGTCAGCATCAGCGAAGGCGAATTCAACTTCGAAACGACGCGGCGCCTTGCGCCTAACGAAGGGCTGACGATCGTCGCGATGTTTCCTAAAGGCATCGTTGCCGCGCCGTCAGGACTGACGAAGCTTGGTTGGACGATTGCCGACAACCTCGGTGAGTTGGCTGCTATCGGAGCAGTCGTGCTGCTTGTCGTGTTCATGTTCGTGATGTGGTGGCGCATCGGCCGCGATCCGCGTAGAGGCCCAAAGTTTCCGCGCTACGACCCACCACCCAACATGAGCGCGGCGGCGGTTCGCTTCGTCGATCGAATGGGCTTCGACACGCGATGTCTGGCAGCAGCCGTGCTCGGCCTGGGCGCGCGCGGTTATTTGAAGGTTCATCAGCGTGACGATGGGTTCGTCGTTCAGCAAACCGGGACGACAGTTCCCTGGTTGCCGGGTGACAAGCCGCTCGCCGATGCGTTGTTTCGAGCCCGATCGCAAGCCGTATTAAGTAAGACCTACGATCCTGCGATCGCCGAAGCGCAGAAGGAACTCAGTTCGACACTCACCCATCATTACAAGGGCACCGCCTTCAAGCGTAATCAGTGGCCGCTCGCGCTGGTCGTCATTGCAGGCGCTGGCGC
>JBDTQZ010000359.1:0-3535 GCA_039931935.1 Burkholderiaceae bacterium
AGCTTGAAGAAATATTGACGCGCATGGGACTGCTGGCAGAGGGTGAGAGCTTGTATTCGCCTTCCAACATCATCCTGATGCATCATCTGAATGCAGCGTTGCGCGCGCACTCGCTGTTTCATCGTGATCAGCAGTATGTCGTGCAAAACGGCGAGATCGTGATCGTCGATGAGTTCACCGGCCGCATGATGGTAGGCCGGCGCTGGTCCGAAGGATTGCATCAGGCGGTCGAAGCCAAGGAAGGGGTGCAGATCCAGGCTGAGAATCAGACGTACGCGTCGATCACGTTTCAAAATTACTTCCGCATGTACGGCAAGCTAGCCGGAATGACGGGCACAGCGGACACCGAGGCGTACGAGTTTCAGGAAATCTATCGACTCGAAACCGTCGTGATACCCACGCACCGGCCAATGATTCGCATTGACTCGCAGGACAAGGTCTATCGGACGCTGAAGGAGAAGTACACCGCAATCATCTACGACATCAAGGATTGCGTTGAGCGCGGCCAACCAGTGCTGGTGGGCACGACGTCGATCGAGAACTCCGAGCTCCTTTCGAATCTACTGCAAAAGGAGCGGCTGCCGCATCAGGTACTCAATGCGAAGCAGCACGCGCGGGAGGCCGAGATCATTGCTCAGGCGGGCAGCCCCGCGGTGATCACGATCGCGACCAATATGGCGGGTCGAGGTACCGACATCGTGCTTGGCGGTAACGTTGAGAAGCAGATGCAGTTCGTCGAAGCCGATGCTGCGCTCGACGATGCGACGAAGCCGCAACGCGTTGACAAGCTGCGCAATGAGTGGCAATCATTGCATGACAACGTCGTCGGCGCTGGCGGTCTGAAGATCATTGGTTCCGAGCGTCACGAATCGCGCCGCATTGATAATCAACTGCGCGGCCGCTCTGGCCGGCAGGGCGATCCCGGAGCATCACGTTTCTATCTGTCGATGGAGGACTCGCTGCTGCGAATATTTGCCGGCGACAAGATGAAGGCGATCATGGATCGCCTCAAGTTGCCCGAGGGCGAAGCGATCGAAGCGGGCATGGTCACGCGCTCGATAGAGAGTGCGCAACGCAAGGTCGAGGCGCGCAACTTCGATATCCGCAAACAGCTGCTGGAATACGACGATGTCGCCAATGATCAACGACGCGAGATTTACCGGCTGCGCAACGAAATCATGGAAACCGATAACACCGGCGAAATGGTGACAAATCTGCGCACCGGCTACTTCACCGACATGTTTCGCGCGCACGTGCCGCTCGAGTCAGTCGAAGAGCAATGGGACATCACCGGACTTGAAGCGGCACTTGCGAATGACTGGCAACTCAACGTCCCGCTCAAAGGCGCGCTGGAATCGAACGATTCGCTGACCGACGAGGATTTGTTGACAAAGGTGGTGAAGGCGGCGGAAGAGTCATACAACGCGAAGGTGGCGATCGTCGGCCGGGACTCGTTCTCGGGCTTCGAGCGGTCGATCATGTTGCAATCGCTTGATCAGGCGTGGCGAGAGCACTTGACAGCGTTGGATGCATTACGTCAAGGCATTCATTTGCGCGGCTATGCGCAAAAGCAGCCTAAGCAGGAGTACAAGCGCGAAGCGTTTGAGCTGTTCGGTTCATTGCTTGATCGTGTACGCGCCGACGTCGTGCGCGTTCTGATGAACGTGCGCATTCAGACGCAGGAAGAAATACAGCAGGCGGAGCAACAGATCGAGGAGGAAAGCGAGCGCCGTGCAGAGCAGGCGCGGGCGCAGCACTCCGAGTTCGGTCTTGGCGTCTCCGACGAGTCAGTGGCAGTAGAGGCATTGACGTTGCAGGAGTCGGACGAAGGCGCGGCGAAGCCCGTTGTGCAGCAAGTCAGGCGCGTCGGTGAAAAGATCGGTCGCAACGATCCATGCCCGTGCGGATCGGGGAAAAAGTACAAGCAGTGCCATGGGAAGTTATGACGTTGCTCGTGTACGCGATCGCTGACGCGGTCGCACGTGCACTCGCAACGATTAGTTAGGCGCACTCTCTTCGGAGCGGCCGCGCATGCGCGCGCAAGAACAAGGGTCGCTTCGTGTGCCGCGTTCACTCCACTGACATTTGATTGCCACCTCGAATGCCCGTCAATCTGCACGCACCTGATCCAACGTCGCTATTCGCAGTAGCAGGGGTCGAGCTCGGTTGGGCCGAAGCGGGGATACGAAAGGCAGGGCGCAAGGATCTGCTCGTCGTGCGCATCGCCGACGGCGCCAGCGTGGCTGGTGTGTTCACGCAAAACCGCTTCGCTGCGGCACCTGTCTTGGTGTGCCGCGAACATTTGACCTCAAAAAAACCCGTGCGTGCGTTTCTCATCAACACCGGCAACGCGAACGCGGGTACCGGGGCGTCGGGCCTTCAGGCCGCGCGCGCAAGTTGCAAGGCGCTGGCCCAACTGATCGGTTGCGATGTCAAGCAGGTGCTTCCGTTTTCAACCGGAGTGATCATGGAGCCCTTGCCGGTCGAGCGGTTGATCGCCGGCCTTACCGACGCAGTCGGTCGCCTCGCTTCGGATCACTGGCTGCCGGCGGCCGAGACCATCATGACCACGGATACGATTCCGAAAGCTGTCTCACGCCGAGTCGACGTCGGCGGCACGAGTGTCACGTTGACCGGCATCGCAAAGGGCGCGGGGATGATTCGCCCGAACATGGCAACGATGCTGGGCTTTATCGCGACCGACGTCGCGATTGCGCCCGTATTACTCCAGCAGCTCACACAGCAGGCGGCCGATCGATCATTTAATTGCATCACGATCGACGGCGATACGTCGACCAACGATTCCTTTGTCGTCATCGCAACGGGTCAGGGTACGGGCCGAATCGAGACGGCGGATCAACCGCTCCACACCGCGTTTTCTGCTGCATTGACCGACGTCGCCCGCGAACTTGCACAGGCGATCGTGCGCGATGGCGAAGGCGCGACCAAGTTCATCGAGGTACGTGTCGAGCAAGCGGTCACCGAACGTGAAGCGCGACAGGTTGCCTATGCAGTCGCGCACTCGCCGTTGGTCAAGACAGCGTTCTTCGCGTCTGACCCCAATCTTGGGCGGATACTGGCCGCGGTCGGCTACGCGGGCGTTGACGATCTCCAGCCCGAACGTGTTCAAATGCATCTAGACGATGTCCACGTAGTGCGCGATGGCGGCCGCCACCCGGCCTACCGAGAGGAGGACGGCCAGCGCGTGATGAAAAAACCTGAAATCGTGGTGCGTTTGCAGTTGGACCGCGGGAATGCTGCGGCGTCTGTATGGACCACCGATTTGTCGCACGACTACGTTTCGATTAACGCCGACTACAGATCGTGACTCGCGCTACGCCGGACTCTACGCTGAATCGCCTGGCCGCCGTGCTTGAGCGACTCGAATCCTTGTTGCCAGGGCAATCGCCTACAGACTTTTCGTCGTCGTCCGCATTTCGTTGGCGCAAGCGGCGCTACCTGGGCCTCGAGCAAGGCGAGCTGCAACCGGTGTTACGGCCGGCGTTGCTTCCTTTTGACGATTTGAAGCATGTAG
>JBDTQZ010000360.1:0-3522 GCA_039931935.1 Burkholderiaceae bacterium
GACCCAGGCGAATGAAAGCCGCGCTGATCATCGGCGGCCTTGGCATTGCACTGGTTGTCATGACACCGGCCCTGCGTGCTCTTCTGCCGCGGTCAGGTTCCAGAATGAGCAACGAGGAGTACTTTGCGGCCGCTCGCAAGCGCGCGATTAGGCATCGGCTTGCCAAGTCGGCATCGACTCGGGGCGAGCCCGAAACGAGCGGCGACGAGTAACGCGGTCGTTGCATTCTTGGTCCGCTTCGTTTCAGCCCAAGCGTCCCAATATAATTGCTTCGAACCAAGCAAGGGAATCAGCTGAGCGCCATGACGACGACCAAACACGCACGCGTGCTTATTTTGGGTTCCGGCCCGGCCGGCTACACGGCCGCAATTTATGCCGCACGGGCCAACCTGAAGCCGGTGTTGGTCACTGGCCTGGCGCAGGGCGGGCAGCTAATGACGACGACAGATGTCGACAACTGGCCGGCCGACGCTCACGGCGTGCAAGGCCCCGAATTGATGACGCGTTTTCTGGCGCATGCCGAGCGCTTTAACACCGCGGTGATTTTCGATCACATTCATACGGCGAAGGTCGACGAGCGGCCATTGCGTTTAATCGGCGATTCGGCTGAATACACGTGCGAGGCGTTGATCATCGCAACCGGCGCGAGCGCGATGTATCTGGGCCTGCCATCGGAGCAGGCGTTCATGGGTAAGGGTGTCTCGGGCTGCGCGACCTGCGACGGGTTTTTCTACAAGAACCAGGACGTAGCAGTCGTCGGCGGTGGCAACACCGCGGTCGAAGAAGCGCTGTATTTGACCAACATCGCCAAGAAAGTCACGCTGATTCACCGACGCGACAAATTTCGCGCCGAACCGATCAACGTCGATCACTTGATGCAAAAGGTCAAAGAAGGCAAGGTTGAGATGAGAACTTTCAACGTGCTGGACGAAGTATTGGGTAACGACTCCGGCGTAAATGCTGTGCGCATCAAGAACACACAGACCGGTGTGACCGAAAAGATTTCCCTGCAAGGCGTTTTTATTGCAATCGGACACAGGCCGAACACCGAAATTTTTGCCGGCCAGCTGGAGATGCACAACGGGTACATCATCACCAAGACCGGACTCTCCGGAATGGCGACCTCGACCAGCGTGCCGGGCGTGTTTGCCGCGGGTGACGTGCAGGATCACGTGTACCGCCAAGCAATTACCAGCGCCGGCACCGGCTGCATGGCGGCGCTCGACGCGCAGAAGTATCTTGAAAACCTTGAAGCCGTCGCTCCGGCTCCCGAAGCGCTGGCCGCTTGACTGCGGCCCTTGAAATTGACACGCAGGATCAACGGTGTATGGCGGAAAAGTTCACCCAGCTTGCGCAGCTCGAATCGCTGCGCGATGCCCTGGTGAGTAAAGCCCGGAAGCAGGAACGGGCCGCTACCGAGCTTCGCGCGCGCGAGGTCCAGACGCTAGGAGCGGTAGATGAGTTCCGCGATGCGGTCGGCGACGTGACACCGCTGAATGGCCACACTCGCGTCGAGCACAAACGCACTCCACACCCACCGATCGCGCACAAACGACGGGAGGACGATCAATTGGTGCTGGTCGCCTCGGTGTCGGACGAATTTGAAATCGACACACTTCTGCACACCGATGACGAGCTGTCGTTTCGTCGGCCCGGCGTTGGCGCCGACGTACTGCGCAAATTGCGCCGTGGCGAATGGGTAATTCAGGACGAGATCGACTTGCACGGCTGCCGTACCGATGAAGCGCGTGAGTTGCTCGTGAGCTTCATGCGCGACGCAGGCAAGCGCGGATTGCGCTGCGTTCGCGTTGTGCACGGCAAGGGATTGGGGTCTAAAGGGCGTCAGCCTGTGCTGAAGGGAAAAACGAAGGTATGGCTGGCGCAGCGCGAGGACGTTATCGCGTTCTGCCAGGCGCGATCGACCGAAGGCGGCAGCGGGGCATTGATCGTGTTGCTGAAGCCGACTAGCGGGAAGACACTCTAGGCGACCGATCGCTAGACGGCGGCTTCACCCTCTTCGCCCGTCCGAATTCGAATCACCTGCTCGACCGCGCGGACGAAGATTTTCCCGTCGCCGATTTTTCCGGTTCGCGCCGCTTTGGTAATTGCCTCGATCGCGCGATCTGTCAATGAATCGGCTACGACGGCTTCGACTTTGACCTTCGGTAGAAAGTCCACGACGTACTCGGCGCCGCGATACAGCTCGGTGTGTCCCTTCTGGCGGCCGAAGCCCTTCACTTCGGTGACCGTCAGCCCGGTGACGCCGACATCGGCGAGAGCCTCGCGCACTTCGTCGAGCTTGAACGGTTTAATGATTGCAGTGATCTGTTTCATCGTCGCTTCCGCTTCGTTTGGCCGATTCTAGAGCGTGACGCATTCTTCACGGAAGCGATTGGTGATTGGATATCGCCAGTCGCGCCCGAATCCTCTGTGAGTAACGCGAATTCCAGTCGGCGACTGGCGCCGCTTGTATTCGGACAGGCGAATCATGCGGACGACTTTGCGCACCATCGCCTCGTTATGATCGGCCGCCACGATTTCGGCGATCGAACACCCTTGCTGCATGTACAGGTCGATGATTTCGTCGAGGACGTCGTACGGCGGCAATGAATCCTGGTCGGTCTGATTGGCCTTCAGCTCGGCCGTCGGTGCGCGCGTCAGGATGCGCTCCGGAATTACCGGCGCGATCGAATTGCGGTGTTGGCATAACCGATATACGAGCGATTTCAGTATGTCCTTGATCACGGCAAACCCGCCGGCAAGGTCGCCGTACAAAGTCGAGTAACCGACCGCAGTTTCGGACTTGTTGCCGGTAGTCAGTACGATCGAGCCATATTTGTTGGACAGCGCCATTAAGAGCGTGCCGCGGATCCTCGCCTGCAGATTCTCCTCGGCAGTGTCCCACGGCAGCCCGCGAAACTCGCGCGCCAAAGTGGAGAGGTACGCGTCGAATGCAGGTTTAATGGGGAGCACGTCGTAGCGCACCTTCATCGTCTGCGCCATTTGCTGCGCATCCTCCAGGCTCATCGGTAACGTGAATTGCGACGGCATCATCACCGCGCGCACGCGCTCAGGTCCCAATGCATCGACTGCGATCGCCAAAGTCAACGCCGAATCGACACCGCCCGAAAGTCCGATGATCGCGCCGGGAAAACCATTTTTGCCCAGATAGTCCCGGACACCGAGTACCAGCGCGGAGTACGCCAGCGCTTCCTCTGTCGACTCGGGAGCAACCGACGACGGCTGCGGTACACCGTCGACGAAGTCCACCAGCAGCAGGCTTTCCACGAACTGCGGCGCACTTGCCACCAGCTTGCCGTCTCTATCGAGCACAAACGAGCCGCCATCGAAGACGAGCTCGTCCTGTCCTCCGACCAGGTTTGCGTATACAACCGGCATCCGATAACGCGTCACATTTGTACGCAGTGTGTCGAACCGCTGCTGTTGCTTCCCAAGATGAAAGGGGGAGCCGTTGAGGACCAGCAACACCTGCGCGCCGGCTGATTTCGCGCACTCCGGCGT
>JBDTQZ010000361.1:0-3521 GCA_039931935.1 Burkholderiaceae bacterium
GTGTGCCGAGGCCCTATATCGCGCGCTTATCATGCCGGCCGACGAGCAACGCGTCCGTATGCGCAGCATGCGTAGGCTGGTTCAGGAATTCAACGTCTACCGTTGGGCCGGGGCGATGTTGCTCGATGCCGCGCGCCTGCGGCATCGCCGGCGCGTCTCGCAGCGGATCGTCGAGCACCAGCGCGAAGCGACGCCGCTCCCGGAGTGAATCCCGCGCTTTCTAGCTCCGGCCTGGCACGCATTCGCGAATTCGTCGGCGCGCGCTCGCTCCGTGCATTTGACATCGATGGGACGCTGGCTCCGATTGTGGCGCGGCCATGGGACGCACGCATCCCGGACGATGTACAGGTTCGACTTGGGGCGATGACCGGAACGCGTACGGTGGCGATTATCACCGGACGCGCTGTTGCCGATGCGAAGCCAATGCTGGCGTTCTCTCCGCGCTACTTGATCGGTAATCACGGTGCCGAAGGAGTTCCCGGCTTCGAATCCGCGTCCGCTGCGTATGCGCGTGATTGCAGCAAATGGCTTGAAGTGCTCCGCGCAGACAGTGAGGCGTGGCGCGGGATTCCCGGCATTACACTCGAGGACAAGGCCTATTCCATTGCGTTTCACTATCGGCAGGCGCAGTCGCGCGAAGCAGCGCTTCGGCTGGTGGAGAAGCGCGCGGCGCAACTCGTTCCATGGCCGCGCTTGATCCATGGCAATTGCGTGCTCAATCTCGTCCCACGCGATGCGCCGCACAAGGGCGATGCGTTGCGGGCTTTGCTTGCGCATTCCGGATGCGAGCGATCGCTCTATGTCGGCGACGATGTCACCGACGAGGACGTTTTCCGGCTCAAGCTGCCGGCGGTGCTGTCGGTAGGTGTCGATCCGGGGCCGGGGAGCGCGGCCGATCTATTCCTGCCGGATCAGAGTGAAATAATCAGGCTGCTCGATGAAGTTGCCGCGATGATCGGGCGCTGAATCCAGGCGAGTCGCCACGCGTTGTCGTTTCTCGGAGCGTCTTCCCCCGCGTTGCTCGCGTTCTGGCGCAGACTCTTCATTTCAGCGTTTTCGCTCAGAACTGTACTGGATCACGAAGCCCGAAGGCGGCGAAGAAGAACGTCGATTGAGTCTTCGCCGTCCGGAGACTTCAGGCGATGCTCGCTTAGCGTCTGCACGAGCTCGGCCTTGGCGATCGTCTGGTAATCGGAGCGGATCAGTATCCCGGCGATGGCCCGCTGCACATTGACCGACTTGGCCAGTGGGAACAAACGCGTCAGCTCTTCCAGACTCTCGCGATCGGAAAACCGATAATGTGCGAGCGTGTCCAGCGCGCGAACCTGTGCATCCGACCCCTTCATTCGTGCGATCGCCGCCGCGACATCGCGCAGCTCGGTCGCATCGGCGATCGGGCGGTGGTGCAAATAAATCTGAGCGATCTGAACTTCTTCATCGTCGGAGCTCGACAATGCGCGCAGCACGCGAGCATGAGCCTCGGCACTTCCCAGGCAGGCGAGCACGGCAGAATGAGCTACCTTGTCGGCTTGCTCCGGTGGCACTTGCAGCCGATCGAGCTCCTGATCCAATTGGTGGTCCTTGTTCAGCGCGCACACCAGGTCCACTTCGGCCGAGCTCACGGCGCTTCCCGCCAGCCGGTCGCCGATCATGCGCATGAGCTCCGCACGTTGATCGGCGGCTGAAAGCCAGCCCAGGCTGCGCGCCAACTCGACCATGCGCGCGCGAACCGCAGGCAGATCGGCATCGCGCGCAAACTCCAGGTAGCGCGTACGTGCGGCCTCATCGCGTGCGATCTCGTCGAGCGCTCCGGAAACCGCGGGCGCGCGGCGCTCATCCTCGCTCAGCGACGCTGAATATTTCTCGATGTGGTCCAGGAACATGCGTACTTCCGCCATCTCGCGACCCATCAGCTCATGGACGAAGCCGAGCTTTTGCGCAGCCGACAAGCGGTCATCGGAGAAATGGCAGACGTCCCGGCGAAAGCCCGCCTTTGGATCGGAATCGCTCAAACCGGTCGCGCGGGCCATGGAACTTGGCGCAAACAGACCGAGCAGCTTTGGGCTTGCCCGGCCGCTGCCGATCTCGCCGCCGGACCCCGACTTGAAATAGCGGTCCAGCATCGGGCCCGCCGTCCGCCCGAGCGGCGCCTTCGAGGAAAAGCCATAGATCACCGGCACGTCCTTGAAGATGTGGCGCATGCGATCAAGGTTGCTTTCCCCATGCCGCTCGTTCAATACGCGCGACAGGCGCTCCGCGTCCGACTGGGAGTGCCCGGAACGAACCAGACTTCTCGCGATCTCGGCGGATGCGCTTCTCATCGCTTCCGCATTGAGCGTGTTGCAGCCGAAGAGATATACCTCCTTCAGCTTGGAGAACAGTCCAGGGCACGAGTCGCTGCAAGAGGCGCGCTCCATCTCGCCGACGGGCAGATACTCACGCGCATCCAGCCGATCCGAATAGAACTCCGTGCCGCCGTCAAAATGGCCGGAAATGAGAAGAACATCGCAGCGAACACCCTTGCGGCAGGCCGACTCGAGCCAATCGGGTCGACCGCTCTCCACCAGCTCGACAAACTGAAATTCGTCCCGGGACAGGTTCCGGCGGAACATGTCCTTCTCGTCGGACGAATTGACCGTGATCGTGCACACCGTCTTCTTGTCGGCGCGCACATCGTGCGCCCACGCGGCGGCCAGCAACGCGGTCAGCAGGAGAAGCTTGATGGAACCAGACATGCAAAGGCACCCGTACAAGACGGCCGCTAGTATTGCATGGGTACCCTGCCTCGGGACAGGGGTTCGGTGGCTGCCCGGGGGAATCATGGGCCCGAAACCGCACCTCCGCGCCGGTGGCGCCTCATATGGCTTGCGGACGGGGAGCCCGATTGGGCCCGTTTCGAGTCGAGCGCGCACTCGATCCAGGCGCACTCAAAGAACGGCTAGAAACTACTGAACTTGAAGGCGGCGGATAAGGACGTCGATCAGGTCGGCGCCGTTCGAAGACCGCAGGCGGTGCCGCTGAAGCGTTTGCACGAACTCAGGTCTGGCGATCGCTTTGTAATCCGAGCGGATGAGAACGCCGGCGATGGCCGTCTGGACTCCAACGGATTCGGCGAGTGGGAACAGGCGCGCGAGCTCCTCCAGACTTTCGGGATCGGACAGAGGCTGGTGTGCGAGGGTGTCCAGCGCGCGCACCTGCGCGGCGGAGCCGTTCATCCGCGCGATCCCCGATGTAACGACACGGAGCTCGTCCACATCGGCGATCGGGTGATGGCGCAAATAAACCTGTGCGATCTGAACTTCGTCGTCGTTGGGACTTGTTAACGCCAGCAGTACCTGTGCCCGAGCGTCTGCGTTTCCCAGACACGCGAGTACGGCGGCACTGGAGACCTTGCTTGCTTGCGTGGGCGACAGCTGAAGCCGGTGAAGCTCCTGGTCCAGCCCGCGGTCCTTGTTCAGCGCGCAAACCAGGTCGACTTCGGCAGGAGTCACGACGCCTCTCGCAATCTGCTCGCTGATCAT
>JBDTQZ010000362.1:0-3515 GCA_039931935.1 Burkholderiaceae bacterium
CGCAGGCGGTCGTGCAGCAGCGCGCCGCGCAGGTCGCTACTGCGCGCGTCGATCTGTCGCGCACCGAGATTCGCGCGCCGGTCGACGGCGTGGTGATCAAGCGCAGCGTTGATGTCGGGCAGACGGTGGCGGCGAGCCTGCAGGCACCTGAATTGTTCGTCATCGCCAAGGATCTTCGCGACATGCAGGTCGACACGTCGATCGATGAAGCCGACGTCGGCCGCATCAAGATTGGGCTGCGTGCGACGTTCACGGTCGATGCGTTTCCCGGCCGGCAGTTTCAGGGCGAAGTGCGCAGCGTGCGCAAGGCCGCGCAGAGCGTGCAGAACGTCGTCACTTACATCGCGATCATCTCCGCCAACAATGAGCGCGGCGAGCTGTTGCCGGGGATGACAGCCAACGTGCGCATCGTGACCGACACGCGAGACTCTGTGCTGAAGGCGCCCAACGCTGCGCTGCGCTTCCGCCCGGCAGGTGAGAGTGCAGCCGCAAAAGCCGATGCTGCGAAGAGCGACGGTCAGGGCAAAGCCATGCAAGGCGCTGATGCCGGGGCCAGCAAGGGCGGCGCGGGTGGTGGCGGTCAATTGAACCAATTTCGCGAGCGGATCGTCACCGAGTTGAAGATGGACGCCGCGCAGCAACAGAGGCTCGACCCGATCTTCGCCGAGATGCGCAACAAGTTCATGGGCCTGCGCGATCTGCCGGAAGAAGCGCGCACCCGGCAGAGTGCGGCGATTCGCTCCGACATGCGTGCGCGCGTCGAGGAAATTTTGAAGTCCGAGCAGAAAGCGCGCTACGCCGAAATCGTCACCGAGCTCGCCGGCCGCGCGGGCAGTGGTCAAGCGACACGAGGCCGCATTTACCTACTGGAAAGTGGCCAGCCGAAAGGGGCCGAGGTCCGGGTCGGGTTGTCGGATGGAGCGATGAGTGAAGTCACCGGCGAAGGAGTTGCCGAAGGAGCCGACGTCGTCATCGGACTGCAAGGTGGGTCCGCGCCGAACGCACCCGCCCAGAAGGGCAGTCCGCCGAGAATGTTTTTCTGATGGCTGAGCCGCTGGTCCGCGTTGTTGATCTGACCAAGGACTACGTGCTTGGCGACAACGTCGTGCACGCGCTGGCTGGCGTTTCGATGGATATTGCTGCTAGGGACTTTGTCGCGGTCATGGGACCGTCGGGTTCGGGCAAATCGACGTTCATGAACATGGTCGGCTGTCTCGATCGCCCGACCTCGGGTAGCTACTGGCTGGCGGGCGAAGATGTCGCACGCATGAGCGCCGATGAGCTGGCGGCGGTGCGCAATCGGCGGATCGGTTTTGTATTTCAGCAGTTCAACTTGCTGGCGCGCACCAGCGCGCTGGAGAACGTCGAGCTGCCGCTGTTGTATGCGAACGTCTCGGTCAGCGACCGGCACGCGCGTGCATTGGATAAATTGAAGCAGGTCGGGCTTGGCGAGCGCGCCGATCATCAGCCTTCGCAACTATCGGGCGGGCAGCAACAGCGCGTGGCAATTGCGCGAGCGCTGGTCAACAATCCCGCGCTGATTCTTGCCGACGAGCCGACCGGTGCGCTCGACTCGCGTACCAGCGTCGAAATCATGGCGCTGCTGCAGGAGCTGAATGCCGGCGGCATGACGATCGTGCTCGTGACACACGAACGGGACGTGGCCGCGTTTGCCTCGCGGGAAGTCCATTTTCGAGACGGCAAGGTCGTCAGCGATCAGCGCCAGAAACCGCGCTCAGCACGTAATTCGCTCGCCGAGCTCGACGCCGAGGTCATTGCATGAACGCGTTAATGGTGCTGCGCGTCGCGTTGAAAGCGCTGCGCGTCAACAAGCTGCGATCGAGCCTGACGATGCTCGGCATGATCATCGGTGTGGCGGCAGTGATCGCAATGCTTGCGATCGGCGGCGGCGCGCAGGAGCGTGTGCGCGAGCAGCTGAAGAATCTCGGCTCGAACTTGATGCTGATTTTCCCTGGATCGACGACGACCAGTGGCGTGCGCCTCGGCGCGGGTGCGGCCCAAACACTGACCGAAGAAGATGCTCTGGCCATTGCGGTCGACGTTGAAGGCGTGGTCGTGGCCGCGCCGTCGATCCGCGGCTCGGGACAGGTCTCGGCCGGCAACGCGAACTGGGCGACTCAATATCTTGGAACGACCAATGACTATCTGATTGCGCGCGACTGGCCGCTGGCTTCCGGCCGGCTGTTCGAACCCGCCGACATATCGTCGGCCGGCAAGGTTGCGCTGATCGGTCAGACGACAGCGCAACAGCTGTTCGGCGATCTTGATCCGATCGATCAGGTGATCCGCGTGCGCAAGGTGCCATTGACGATCATCGGCGTGCTCGCGCGTAAGGGGCAGAACGCGCTCGGCCAGGACCAGGACGATATCGTGCTGATGCCGCTTGCGACAGCGCGCAACCGCGTGCTCGGGCAGACGCAGGGCCGGCAGCGCCGGATCAGCAACATCTCGGTCAAGACGGCCGACGGCGCCGACATGAAGGCGATCGAAGAGCGCATCCGCGAGTTGCTGCGGCAGCGGCAGAGGGTCCAGCCCGGCGCCGACGAGCCGTTCACGATTCGTAACCTGACCGAGATCCTGCAAGCGCAGGAGCAGGCGAGCCGCGTGTTGACGTTGCTGCTCGGTGCAGTGGCTTCAGTAAGTCTATTGGTCGGCGGCATCGGCATCATGAACATCATGCTGGTCAGCGTGACCGAGCGCACGCGCGAAATTGGCCTGCGAATGGCAGTCGGTGCACGTGGCGTCGACATCTTGAAGCAGTTCCTTGTCGAAGCGATCACGCTGTCGATGATTGGCGGCGCGCTCGGCATCCTCCTCGGGGTCGGCGCCTCGTTTGCCGTCGGCGAATTTGCCAACTGGCGCACCGAGATCACGGCATCCGCGATCCTTCTCGCGGTCGGGTTTTCAGGCGCAATCGGAATATTTTTCGGTTTCTATCCGGCGCGCAAGGCGTCGCGGCTGCTACCGATCGAGGCGCTGCGGTACGAATAGAGCCATCTCCAAGACTACTGCGCGCCCCGACCTTGCGTCTCCGGTGCTCAACGTAGCTCTCGTACGCCTTCGCTCCTCGACGCAACCTCGGGGCTGCTCGCTACGTCTTTGAGACGACTCGTAAACTGACGGCTTGAATGCAAAAAGGCGTCTCCACGACGCCTTTATCGCGTTCTTGTATTGGCGGCAATGCGCGAGCATCGCAGGATGCTTGTCCGCATAGCGCTGTTCGTTCCGCGAAACCTGGTCGCTTGCCTGGCGCTTGCATTGACTACAGACGTCGCTGGCGCAAATTCATTGATGGGCGCCTTCAGTGAAATGGATCTGCATCGGCGGCTTTGGATGGCGGCCATCGGCGGATTCAGTCTTGCCATGGCGTTCGCAATGCTGGCTTTCGAACTGCGCTCCCGCCGGATCTCGATTGCTCTGCGCCGCCTGACTGACCTCGCAGCCACTGTCGACGGCAGGTTGGGCAGGAACCCGAACTGGTTCCACCGTGGGGG
>JBDTQZ010000363.1:0-3508 GCA_039931935.1 Burkholderiaceae bacterium
TCGGGTTTTCGCCGCTACAAGGACGCAATCGATCCTGAAGGCCGGTTCAATAAGGGCAAGCTGATGCCTGGCGCCGACATGTCGAACGCGTATACGCCGAGCTTCGGATTGATGGGACACGAGTCTTTGATCATGCAGCAGAGCGACATTGCGAGCATTGCCGATGCAATCAAGGATTGCCTGCGCTGCGGAAAGTGCAAGCCGGTGTGCGCAACGCACGTGCCGCGCGCGAACCTGCTCTATTCGCCGCGCAACAAGATTCTGGCGACGTCCTTGCTGATCGAAGCGTTCCTGTACGAGGAGCAAACGCGGCGCGGCATTTCGATCAGGCACTGGGACGAATTTTCGGACGTCGCCGATCACTGCACGGTGTGCCACAAGTGCGAATCGCCGTGTCCGGTCGATATCGATTTCGGCGATGTCAGCATGGCGATGCGCGACCTGCTTCGGCGAATGGGTAAGAAGAAGTTCAACGCGGGTGCATGGGCATCGATGTTTTTCCTGAACGCGAACAATCCGCAGACGATCAAGATCGTTCGCACTGTCCTGCTCGAATGGGGCTTCAGGCTGCAGCGCCTTGGGAATCAGTTTTTCAGGCCCGCTGCAGCGCTGCAGGTGCGGCATCCGCCGTCGACGACCGGTGGCCGGCCGAAGATGACCGAGCAGGTCGTTCACTTCATCAATAAGAAGATGCCGGGAGGACTGCCGAAAAAAACGGCGCGGGCGCTTCTTGATATCGAAGACAAGGATTACGTTCCGATCATTCGCAATCCGAAGTCGACGAATGCCGAGACCGAAGCGGTTTTTTATTTCCCAGGCTGCGGATCGGAGCGCCTGTTTTCGCAGGTGGGTCTGGCAACGCAGGCAATGCTGTGGCACGCCGGTGTACAGACGGTGCTTCCGCCGGGGTATCTGTGCTGCGGCTATCCGCAGCGCGGCGCTGGGCAGTTCGACAAGGCGGAGAAGATCATTACCGACAATCGGGTCTTGTTCCATCGCGTCGCCAACACGCTGAACTATCTGGACATCAAGACCGTGGTGGTCAGCTGCGGCACCTGCTACGACCAGTTGCAAGGCTACAAGTTTGAGGGCTGCCGCATCATCGACATCCACGAATACCTGCTGGAAAAGGATATCCGCATCGATGGAATTACCGGCGTGCGATATATGTATCACGACCCGTGCCATACGCCGATGAAGCTGCAGGCGCCGCTGAAGACGGTCAACGCGCTCGTCAAGACGGTTGATAACGTCGCGATTGAGAACAACGACCGCTGTTGCGGTGAATCTGGGACGTTCGCGATCGCGCGGCCTGACGTGGCTACGCAAGTGCGCTTCCGCAAAGAGCGCGAAGTCCGAGCCGGCGCTGATAAGCTGCGCGCCGATGGATTCGACGGCGAAGTGAAAGTGCTGACGTCCTGCCCGTCTTGCTTGCAGGGACTCAAGCGCTACAACCACGATGCCGACATCGACGCCGACTACATCGTTGTCGAAATGGCACGTCATGTGCTCGGCGCCGACTGGCTGCCGGCGTATGTAGAGCGCGCCAATCACGGCGGCATCGAACGCGTGTTGGTTTAGCCGTGAAACTGGCCGACTGCGAGCTATGCAAGAGCGAAGGCGGCACCTTGGTGATCGCCAATGAATGGCTGCGCGTGATGCTCGTCGACGAGCACGACTACCCCGGCTACGTGCGTGTTGTCTGGAGTGAGCACGTGCGCGAAATGACCGAACTCAACGACGACGAGCGCCAGCGGCTGATGAAGACGGTGTTTGCCGTCGAATCAGCGCAGCGCGAGGTGCTTACGCCGCTAAAGATCAACCTCGCAAGTCTCGGCAACATGACGCCGCATCTGCACTGGCACGTGATCGCGCGCTTTGCCGACGATCTACATTACCCGCGGCCGGTATGGGGTGCGCCGCAGCGCAACCCCGATGATCAGACGCTGCAGGCGAGGCGCGCGCTGGTCGATCGGCTGCGTGAAGTGATTGCGGAAAAAGTGTCGCGCGTCAGCTAGAGCGGCCTCAGGCCTAGTCGGCGTCGCCGCCAAAGATTCCCAGCAGTGCGAGCAAGCTCTGGAACACGTTGTACAGGCTCAGATAAATGCCAAGCGTCGCCGTGATGTAGTTCGTCTCTTCGCCGTCGCGCACGCGCTTCAGGTCATAGAGGATGAACGCGGTAAAGATGCCGATTGCAAGCACCATCAGCGTCAGCATCAGCGCGCTCGACTGTATGAAAAAATTCGCAATCATCCCGACGAACACCATGATCGCGCCGACGAAGAGCCACTTGCCCATCGTCGACAAGTCGCGCTTGATTACGGTCGACAACGCAGCCATGCCGAAAAAGACCGCGCCGGTCCCGGCAAACGCCACCATGATCAAGCTCGCGCCATTCGACAGGCCGAGCACTGCACCAAGCAGACGGGACAGCATCAACCCCATGAAAAACGTGAACGCCAATAACACTGGAACGCCAAGGGCGGAGTTCTTCATCTTCTCAACGGCGAACATGAGTCCAAAGGCACCGGCCAGAAACACGATCAGGCTGACCCCGGGCGAAATGGATCGCACGATCCCGGTCGATACTCCGATCCACGCGCCCAAGACGGTCGGAACCATCGACAACGCCAACAGCCAGTATGTATTGCGTAGTACCCGGTTGCGCTCGACAACCAGCGCATCGGAACCGCGATAGCCAGAAGTTTGCAGGCTGGGATTCATAGGTTCTCCAAGATAGGTCAGTGACACGTAACAGCCTCATGGCAGCAGTTTAGTCTGGCGCGGGTGCTCTAGGGGCGCCTACCCGAAAGGTGGCGAACGCTGATAATTACTGCCCGATCGCTGAATCCGTGCCGCCGCTTTTTGCTTGGCTCGCGCGTTCACGCAGCTTTTGCACTTCTTTTTCGCTGAGTACGCGGAACCGCTCTGCCTCGATTTGGCGAGCGAGGCGTTCGGGTTCGCGACCGCTGTCACCTATGCGTCCGAACGCGCCTTGCTGCCACGCGAACAGCGCAAGATTCAGCAACACCAAAATGAGAAACGCGAGCTTCATGGTCCCTTCGCATCGGACTGCGCGCGCAGCGCAAGGCCGCGTAAGACCAGATTATGTTCGATGTCCGCATGCATCGACAGCCGGTTCGAAAGCGCTTCCGCATGGCCGCCGGTCAGAATCAGGCGCGGTTCGGCCAGCATGTGTACGGCAAATCGATGCCAGATTCTATACACCAGACCGGCCTGGGCATCCAGCACACCGGTGACGATCGCCGCATTGGTGTTGTCGGGAAACTCTGCCACATTCGCCGAAAAATCAGCGTCGGCGGTCGGCAAGCCCGCCGTCCGAAGCGCGAGGGATTCGAGCATCACACGCACGCCGGGCGCGATCACCCCGCCGATGAATTTGCCTACGAATCTTGCTCGCGCCGCGTTATCTCCCTCCGCATCGACGCAATCGACGGTCGTCGCTGTCCCGGCGGGATCGAACCGCAACTCCCACAACCGCGCCATC
>JBDTQZ010000364.1:0-3504 GCA_039931935.1 Burkholderiaceae bacterium
CGAAGCCGAAGCCGGCCACCGGAAACGGCAGGCCGTACTCCATGTACTGCTTCATGAAATTCGTGATCTGCGCGCCGGCGAGGTTGGAAACGACCAGATCGGGCTTGGCATTGCGGATCTTTAGCAGGTAGGGCGAAAAATCGGTGACGTTGGTCGCTACCAGCTCGTCCGCCGCGAACTCGCCGCCATTGGCCTGCATGAAGCGCTTGGCGACTTTCAGCAGATCGTGACCGAATGCGTAATCAGCAGTAACGCTGTACCACTTCTTGCCCTTGACCAGACCGTCCCGCAACAGTGCTTGCCCGGCCGCGCCGACATACATACTATTGGCCGCCTCGGTATGGAACATGTATCGGTTGCACGACTTGCCGCGCAGCTCGTCCGAGTTGCAACCGGTATTGAAGAACAAGATCTTGTTACGTTGCGCAACTTGCGCAATCGCCAGCCCCGACGCCGAGCTGATCTCTCCAATGATCGCGACCACCTTGTCGCGTTCGATCAGACGCTCAGCCTTGGTCGAGGCGGTCTGCGGATTGACGCTGTCCTCTGCGATCAACTCGATCTTGCGACCGTTGATGCCGCCTGCCGCGTTGATTTCCTCGACTGCCAGCTTGACGCCCATCACCGCATACTCGCCCAGTGGACCCAGAAAGCCGGTAAGTGGCGTCAAGTGCCCGAGCCGCACAGCGTCGGGTTGGCTGCGCACGATCGCCGGGAATCCAATCGCGCTGAGCGCACCGGCAGCTCCAGCAGCACCGACGATTGTGCGACGGGAATTCGACTTCGGTTGATCCATTGATGTCTCCTTGTGTGGGCGCTTATCCGGTAACCCGGAAGCCCCTATGGTGATCGAACGTGCAGCGGTTTTGACTACGATCGCCGTTATAGTCGGCCGACCGAAAGCTGTCCATCGGGACACGGAGGACGCATGAACCTGGGACTCGCATCAGCACGCGTGTTGATCACCGCGGGCGCATCAGGTATCGGCCTCGCTATCGCGCGCGAGTTCGTAAACGAGGGTGCTCAGGTCCACGTGTGTGACGTTGACACTCGCGCACTAGCTGAACTCTCCACAACCGCCCCGGCCGTAACATCTTCGCATTGTGACGTCTCCGAAGAGAGTGCCGTCAGTCGTCTCTTCGGCGATCTTCTGGCACGCCATGGCGGCCTTGACGTGCTGGTCAACAATGCCGGCATTGCCGGGCCCACCGCGCGCTGTGAAGATATCTCGCTTGCCGACTGGGAGCGCACACTCGCGGTCAATCTGACCGGTCAGTTCCTGTGCGCGCGATTGGCGATTCCGCTTCTGCGCAAAAGCCGCAACGCGAGCATCGCTAATCTTTCGTCGGCCGCGGGGCGCTTCGGCTTTCCGCTGCGAACGCCCTATGCGGCATCCAAGTGGGCGGTGATCGGATTCACGAAGTCGCTGTCAATCGAGCTTGGAAGCGATGGCATCCGCGTCAACGCGATCTGTCCCGGATCGGTCTCGGGCCCGCGCATCGATTCAGTCTTTGCGAACAAGGCGCAAGCACGCGGCGTGCCGATGGAAACGGTGCGCGACGAAGCGCTGGCCAAGACATCGTTGGGACGGCTGATTGCGCCGGAAGACATCGCGCGTCTAGTCGTATTCCTGGCATCGTCCGCAGGCGCGAACATTTCGGGCCAGGCAATCGGCGTCGACGCCGACATTCAAGCCCTGGTGTGAACGGCTACGTCAACGACTAACGCTTGCTGCCACCGAGCAGCGCCGCAACGCGAACGGGCTTGTCCTTGCCAGCAGCGGGCATAGGTGGTGGCGACGACGGCGCAGGTAGCGCACCACCGGACGATGCGCCGGGTTCATACGGCTTGCTGAAAAAATCGTCGACCGGCGGTGTGCTCGACGCGTGCGCGCGATCGGGCCGGCGTTCAATGGCGTCGCGCCGAGCCGGGCGATCACGCCGGTCACTGCGCTCGGCACGGCTCCGTTGCGCAATTTCCATCGTGCGAATCTCGAACTTTTGCTTCGTCAATTTCTCGATCGCGGCCACGGCACGCTCTTCGGAACCCGTCATCAGCATGATCGTCAGGCCGCTCATGCCGGCACGCCCTGTGCGGCCGATGCGATGGATGTAATCCTCGGCCGCAAATGGAACGTCGTAGTTAATAACGACAGGTAGCTCGACAATGTCGAGTCCGCGCGCCGCGACATCGGTCGCGACTAGCACCTCGATCGTATCCGTCTTGAAACCTTCGAGCGCTTTCATGCGCTCATCCTGCGTCTTGTCGCCATGAATCGCGTCGGCATTGATGCCGGCTTTCTGCAACTGACGCGCGAGCCGACGGCATTCGATCTTTGCGTTGACGAATACCAACACCTGCGTCAAGCGCCCCCCGTCAGGGCCGCGCGTGGCGAGCAGTTCAAGCAGCGCCGCGACCTTTTCCGATTCATGCAGCTTGAACACTTCCTGTGTCACGTTATCGGCCGTCGCATTGCGACGCGCGACTTCGATCAGCTGCGGATCCTTCAAAAAATTGGCCGCGAGCTTCTTGATCTCTTCCGAGAACGTCGCCGAGAACATCAGGCTTTGGCGCTGCTTCGGAAGCAGATTCAGGATGCGGGAGATGTCGGGCAAGAACCCCATATCGAGCATGCGATCGGCTTCATCGAGCACGACGATCTGCACCTGCGACAAGCTCGTGTTCTTTTGCTGCAGATGGTCGAGCAGGCGGCCCGGTGTCGCAACCAGGATTTCGGCGCCGGAACGCAGTGCTGCCGTTTGCGGGTCCATATCGACGCCTCCGTAGACCAGCGCGCAACGCAAGGGCGTCTTCGCAATGTACTTTTTGACGTTGTCCGCTGTTTGATCAGCCAACTCGCGCGTCGGTGCCAGGATCAGTGCTCGTACCGGATGCCGCGCCGGTGACATGCTGGCACTCGCGTTCGGCAACAACTTCTGAATGATCGGCAATGCAAAGCCTGCCGTCTTGCCGGTGCCGGTTTGCGCCGCGCCCATCACGTCGAGCCCCTTCATCACGACCGGAATCGCCTTCGCCTGAATCGGCGTTGGCGTCGCGTAACCCATTTCGGTGATCGCCGCAAGGATCAGCGGGTCGAGACCGAAATGAGTGAAATCCTTGGGGTCAGACATTTGAGGGGTAAAAATGCCTTGATGAGCGTAGCGGGCGGCCCGAGGTTGGTGCGAGAAGCGCAGCCGTACAAGACGTACGGCGAGCATCGCAGCGCCAAGATCGGGACGCGCAGTAGCTCAACGAGGCATTTTTGGTGGGCCTCCCTGGAGTCGAACCAGGCACCAACGGATTATGAGTCCGCTGCTCTAACCAAGCATGAGCTAGAGGCCCGTGGGACCAGGTTCTATTCAAGGAAACTCTTCAGCTTGTCCGAGCGGCTCGGGTGGCGCAGTTTGCGCAACGCTTTCGCTTCGATTTGCCGTATTCGCTCGCGCGTGACGTCGAACTGCTTGCCGACTTCTTCCAGCGTGTGGTCGGTCGACATCTCGATGC
>JBDTQZ010000365.1:0-3503 GCA_039931935.1 Burkholderiaceae bacterium
GTGATGAGTCTTGACGGGAAGATTGAATTGTCAATTGAGAACCCGCTTTTGCGGGCTGGGCTGCTTTTCACGGGTGCAAATCGCCGCGTCGGCGGCGATGGAGAAGACGGTGTGCTAACTGCGCTAGAAGCTTCATCCCTTGAGCTTGATGGAACTCAACTCGTCGTACTTTCGGCCTGTGATACCGGCGTCGGAGACGTTTCGAGTGGTGACGGCGTCATTGGACTTGGCCGCGCATTTGCGCTCGCCGGGGCGCGTTCGCAACTCGCTTCGCTCTGGAAAGTGTCTGACTCGGCGACGCAGTCACTCATGGTGAATTACTACACGTCGATACTGGCCGGAACAGATTTGGCGGTAGGTCTGCAGCATGCGCAGGTGTCCCTACTGAAGCGACCCTCTACGCGTCACCCCTTCTTTTGGGCCGCCTTTGTCTTTAGTGGGGACTCTGCGCCGCTCACGCGCATCAAGGCGCGCCACTGAGCGACGTAGCTCGACTCCCCACAACCACACCGCAGTTTCAAAATTTGGGGCCTTTTGTTCCGAATGTGGACGCGTTGCTCAGCTAGTAAGTGCCGGATGCCGCAACCATGTTCGCTGTTCGTAGCGTCACTGGAATGCTTCCCACATTCCGATCCATAGAAATCCTTGGTCGTCGCTTGTCGCGCTCCTGGAGGTTCTAAATCTCAATCCATCTTGATTGGCAAAGTGCATATTTGGTTGAATGCGGCTGGACGTGGGATCTTGAATTCGCTGGATTAGGAGCACCAAATTCGTTGCTAGCAGCGACCCTTACACAGGCTCGGGAAGCTTGCGAAGTCGGTTCGTTGCCGCCGGCTCTAGCTCCGCGTGCACTTTAGAGTGACAAGGTAACGTGCGAGGTGGCCATCGACGATGCGACAAACGCAGTCGTGTTGAATTCGATGTTTTTCGGTCCGCAACCTAAACTGGTCAGGCCGCCAATATCATCGTGGCCCACGATTTACCGGATGGTGTAGACGAGACTGGCGTAGCCATGCTGCGGGCGACGAAGAACGCCTTTGTTCCACTCGGGCGGTGACACGTCTCTATCGTCTTATCAGTAGAACTACGGTCTGAGTCGTGGGTAGTGGATTCCACGACCGAGTTAACCACGCTTTTAGAGCGCGGCTGCGCGTGTGCGTTTGATGGACTCGAATGTCGGCAATGGGTCGAGGCTGTGTGAAAACTCTTCCCGCAAGCTTGTGATGTTGAAGTCGACCTCTCAGATCGCTCTGTATTCGACGATCGATGCCTCGGGAAGGGTAAAGGGACCACCGAAAGCACGAGGATTCCGAGTTTTCACACGGCCTCGGTCGTTAGCGGACGCGCTTGAATGTCGGCTACCGGCAAGAGGGGACAAGAGAACAGGTCGCTAAATCTTCTCGACCGCCGTTTCCGCTTGGCCATAACAAGAGTTTGCTTGTACGGCTACCACGTCGTTGGAGAGCCAACGCTCGTCGAGCGCATCCTTAGTCAGACGTTGGACTGGGCGTTCGCTTGGAGCGACGCGAACGCTCGCAATCGTCTCAGAGTTATCGAAACCCGCTTACTGCCTGTGGCCTTCACTTCGCGACGCGGCCAAGGTCCTGCTGTCCAGGCGCTTGCAGAGCCGTCAAGAATGTATGGCCCGCCCATTTGTCAGACCGCCGACCCCAGTGCCACTTGATGGCTGCACACAACTTGTGGTGGCGCACATCTTATTGTTGCTACATGTTGAGTACCAGCATAAAGTGCGGCCCAATTCAATCGGCCACATGGGGTATCGCGAATGTTTGACATCATGGAGAGGGCGTCGCTCGATGCAGCGTCGACCGTCACTCCAGGGTCCACGGGCGTTTTGCATGCCGCGCTTTCCAAGTGGACCGGCATTTCATTCGAGCGAATCTTCGCGGCACGCAAGCTGCTGGCGACACTCGCGAGCCCGGTTCCCTTGCGCGAAGCAGGCTGCATCGCCGGTTATTTTCTTTCTGGCGAGGTGCCGCAGCTAGCGACCATTGAGTCCGTCGATGTCTCTCTTGAAGTGGGCGGTCATGTTCAGCCTGCTGACAAGAGGGAAACGGATCATCCCGAGGACGATGACCTGGAAAAGGTTGCGCTGACCCTGTTAGGAGGCTTCGTTGCAGAACAAATCGTGGGTGAAATGCCGCGCGACGTGGCGCTGGTGCGAGCTGCCCGTCACATCGCGCAAATCGACGGCCTACCGCGCGAAATGTTCGGTGCCATGCAGCCGCAGCAAGTCTTTGAGATGTACGAACGCTTTGTCGCCGAGTGCTTCCTGCCGCACGAGGGTGCGATTCGGGCGATCGCCGCAGAATTGCAAAAGCGCGGCCGGTTGGAGTCGGGCCAGCTCTTCGTACTCGGCGTGCATCTCGGTCTGTTACCGACCCAGGAAACTGACTCCTGAGCCAGGGTCATGCAGACCCGCTTCGGCGCGTTGTTTGCTGTCTATCGCCTGTCGTAGGCGATCTTTAGCTTCGCTTCAATCGCCGCGACGTCACGCTCCATTCCCGCGATGCGTGCTTCGTACTCCGGGGTCAGGCGGCTGCCTCCGCCGGCCAGACCACGTCTCTCGCCCGGCAGCGGCTCGCGACCGAGTTCGAGCGTTCTCTTTGCGACCGACAGGTCACGTTCCAACGAGGCAATATTGTCGGGCGGCGCTGCGCCCTTCGACGGTACCGCAGGCCGCATGGTCGGATCCGAGGCGCTACCTGCCGCCCGCCTTGCAGCAGGCGCGGTCTTTCCCGCTGGCTGACTTGGCACCGTGTTGACGCGCGGAGTGCTTTTCGCTTCGCGCTCTTCGAGCACCTTGCCACCCGAAGGCACGCTGTCGCTATACAACACGCTGCCGTCAGGCATCTGCACCTTGTAGATCATTGACTGGCCGGTAGCCAGCAACGGCGCGCCGGTCAGGCAAACGGCCAAAATTAATCGGCGCATGCGGTCTCCTTGAAATGTCGTATCGCCATTGGGATAACGATAGCCGTTCGTCGCGGCTGACAAAAGGGTTGGGCAAGCCGTATTTCAGGGGCGTTCCAATGGTTTCGACGGAGAATGCGCGGTAATTAACGCCATCGGTCGGTTATCCACAGTTTCGGCGCGGTCGCGATGGCAAAATCGTATCGATGAGCGTCACGCAGTTCGTGCACCTTCGCCTGCATTCGGAGTTTTCGGTTGTCGACGGCATCGTGCGCATCGACGACGCGATCGCCAAGGTAGCGCTGGATGGGCAGGGCGCGCTGGCGTTGACCGACAGCGCCAATATGTTCGGTGCGGTGCGCTTTTATCTGGCGGCGCGCAAACGCGGTATCAAGCCAATCATCGGCTGCGATCTTTGGATCACCAACGATCTCGACCGCGATAACCCGACCCGCATGGCCGTATTGGTGCAGAACCGTGCCGGCTATTTAAATCTGTGCGAGCTGATCACGCGTGCGTATCTCAAAAACCCGCATCGCAACCGCGCTGAGGTTCGCATCGAGTGGTTC
>JBDTQZ010000366.1:0-3497 GCA_039931935.1 Burkholderiaceae bacterium
CCGATCAGCGCGAGATAGTCGAGCAGCTGATCGGCGCGCACTGCGAATTTGTCGACGATGGTCGTCATGTCGAGCAGCTCGTTGCTCATGGTGTTGACCAGCGTCACCCGCGGCGTGATCAATTGCGCGAGATCCTTGTCGCCGGTGGAGATCAGCGGATCGATGTCGAGCTCCTCGGCTTGTCTTGCCAGCGTTCCAATCACATCGTCGGCCTCGACACCTTCGACCATCAGTATCGGCCAGCCGTGAACGCGGATCAGCTCATGCAAGGGAGCGATCTGCGCCACGAGCGCGTCCGGCATCGGTGATCGATTGGCCTTGTATTCCGGGTACCAGTCGTCACGAAATGTCTTGCCGGGAGCGTCGAACACGACCGCGAAGTAGTCAGGCTTGCCGTCCTCGATCAATCGGCGCAACATGGAAATGACACCACGAATGGCACCGGTCGGCTCGCCGCGCGACGTGCGCAAATCGGGTAGCGCATGAAACGCCCGATAGAGGTACGACGAGCCGTCAACCAAAACGAGCTTAGGCATGATTCAGACGAGCAAGATTCCGGAGATGATCGACCCGCAGTCGATGTACTCGACGAACGGCCAAGAGGCGTGGCGGGTGCTCGGCATTATGGCAGAATTCGCCGTCGCGACCGAGCGTCTGCGCGGCATCCGGCCAGCAGTAAGCATGTTCGGGAGCGCTCGCATCAAGGCGGGCCATCCGTATTACAGAAAAGCGGAATGTATCGCGAGGCTCCTTTCCGACGCGGGCTTTTCGGTCATTTCGGGTGGCGGCCCGGGTCTGATGGAAGCAACCAATCGCGGCGCACACGCTGGCCGGTCGCCGGCGGTCGGTCTGAATATTCTTCTTCCTCACGAGCAGGCCGGCAACGGCTTCCAGGACGTCGGAATCAACTTTCGCTATTTCTTCGCGCGCAAGATGATGTTCGTTCGCTTCGCGTCGGCGTACGTCGTGCTGCCAGGAGGCTTCGGCACGATAGATGAGCTGACCGAATGTCTGACACTGGTCCAGACGGGCAAGAGCCGCAAGATACCGATCATTCTGGTCGGCGGTGAATTCTGGAAGGGACTCGTGGCATGGATGCAGGACAAGCTGGTCGGCGAAGGCATGATTTCCGCGAACGACCTCGACTTGTTGCGGATCATCGAAGAGCCTGAAGCAATCGTCGAAGCAATATTCGACTATTATGAAAGCCGGGGGTTTCAGCCGACGCGGGCCGAGCGCGACAAGATGCTTAATCTGTGAGCTCGCCAGGATCCGGCGTCGCAAAATCGATTCCTGCTAGAATAAGCGCGTCCACTCGTACTACAAGCAACATGCGCCTTCGCACTACCGCCCTCTTGTCAGCGCTCGCCTTCGCCTTCGCGCTGACCGCGACTGCGCAAAAGGCGCCTCCGCCGAAGCTCGAGCCCTTGCCCGAACCCCCGCCGATACCACCTGAAATTGCCAACGATCCCGACCTCGAGCCGCAGATTACGATTACTCGCCGCGCGACGGAGACAATCGAGGAGTACCGTGTCGGCGGGCGTTTGACGATGATCAAGGTCACACCGAAAACCGGCCGGCCTTACTATCTTGTTGCCGACGGTTCCGACGGAACGTGGGTTCGCCGCGATAGTCTTGACGCGGGCCTTAAAGTCCCGATGTGGCTGCTGTTTTCCTTCTGATCGCATTTCCTCAATAACCTTTTGCGCTGAGCACGGGCGGCTTTGCCGCCGGCTCGTCGTGTCAGTCGATGGCTGTCTACACCACCGTTTCCGCTGATGATCTCACCGCGTGGCTCACCCGTTACGCAATCGGGGCGGTGCACGAATTCGAGCCGATCGTTGCCGGCATCGAGAACACGAACTATTTCCTTACCGCCGACAACGGACGTTTCGTGTTGACCCTCTATGAGCGAACACCGGCGGAAGAGCTGCCTTTCTATCTCAACCTGATGGCGCACCTCGCGCACGCGGGCGTTCAGGCGCCCGCCCCCGAGGCAGACCGCAGCGGCGCGTTGTGGAGTTTTCTCAACGGCAAGCCTGCGGGGCTCGTCGCACGGCTTGACGGCGCGCCCGTCGAACGCCCGCAAATCACGCACTGCGCCGCCGCCGGTGACGCGTTGGCACGGATGCATATTGCCCTCGGCAATTATCGGGGACGCCTGTCCAATCGTCGTGGACCGGCATGGTGGCGGCAGGCCGCGCGTGCCGTACGGTCATTCTTGTCGGTCGAGCAGAATGACCTGCTCGCGTCTGAAATCAAGTTCCAGGCCGGGCTTGCCAAGACCAGGCTGCCGCGTGGCGCAATTCACGGCGACCTGTTCTGCGACAACGTCCTGTTCGACCGCGAGCGCGTGTCGGGAATCATCGATTTCGGATTCGCGGCCACGGACGCGCTGGCCTACGACCTCGCGATCGCCGTCAACGATTGGTGCAGTGTCTCCGAGGGCGCGAGCGCCGGCGCATTGGACCCGCCGCTCAGCGTCGCCATGATCGCGGCGTACGAAGAGGTGCGGCCGCTCTCGGCCGAGGAGCGAGCGCAGTGGCCGGTGTTGCTGCGCGCCGCGGCGTTGCGGTTCTGGTTGTCGCGCCTCTACGATCTTTATCTGCCACGCTTGGGGGAGCTGACGCACGCGCACGATCCTGCCCCATTTGAGCGGATACTTCGCCATCGCGTTGCAGGCCAATGAGATGTCGATGAGGCTGCAATGAGCGATGCAATGAGCCAGGTTTCGATTCCGTTCGCGCGCCGCGACGCGCGAAACGGCATCGTCTGGATCAAGCGCGCGTATTCCATGTTTCGCGCCAATCCGTTGCGTTGGCTGCTGCTGCTGTTCACGTATTACTTGCTGATCGCGCTGCTGGAGTTCGGGCCGGTGCAAGCGGTGGGACAGTTCATCGCACCGCTTCTGAAACCGGTGTTCGCAGTCGGCTTCCTCGCCGCCGCGTGGTCTCAGGAACGAGGAATTACGCCCCGTCTCGAGCATCTGTTTCGCGGCTTCCGCAGCAATCTTCTCGCGCTTGTTCCGCTTGGAGCGGTATTTCTCGCCGGCATAACGCTTGCCGTCATCGCGACAACACTGGTCGATGACGGCAGGCTGATCGCGATGATGTCAGGGGCTGAGAAACCCACCGAAGAAGCACTTGCAAGCAGCCGGGTACAGCTCGCGATGCTGTTCGGTATTGCGTGCGCGATACCTTCGCTGCTGGCTTTGTGGTTCGCGCCGGCACTGGTTGTTTTCAACGATGCCGGCGCCGTGAGAGCAATGGGTGTCAGCCTTCGCGCCGCGATCGCCAACTGGCGCCCGATAGCGGTCTACTGTCTGGCTGTCTTCGTACTGGGGGGGGTGCTGCCCGTGTTCGCGCTATCGATCGCGCACCTGCTCGGCAATGCGGTGGCGGGCATGGTAGCGCTGTTCGTCGTGGTCCCGTACCTGTTCGCGTTTGTCGCGACGCTGCATATTTCCGATTACGTCAGCTATCGGGACCTGTTTCACG
>JBDTQZ010000367.1:0-3496 GCA_039931935.1 Burkholderiaceae bacterium
AATTTCGACGCGCTCGAACGGAAACAGCGTCACGTACGGCAGTTCTTGCACGCCTTCGGCGCGATTGAACAGACCACCGTCGGAGGCGATGACGCGCAGCGGCCGGCCGTCGGACCAGCCGAGCTTGTAGATGCGCGCGTTCGACACGTTGGCGATGCGCACCCGGTAGGCGCGCGGTGCGACCTTGAACGCCGCGTCGTCGACGCCATTGACGAGCACGCGGTCACCGAGCACGCCGTTCATCTCGTCCATCATCATCCGTTTGAAGACGAGCTGGTTGTCGCGGCCGAAGCGACGGTCCTGCAGCACCAGCGCCAGCTCGTGCTCCGGCGCGGGCAGGCCGATGTCACGCTCCGCGGGTTCGCGCACGATCAGCAACCCGGCGAGTCCGTGGTAGGTCTGGCGCCCGGTCACGTGGTGCGGATGCGGGTGGTACAGATACGTCCCGGCGCGATTGCGCACGGTGAACTCGACCGTATAGCTGGCGCCCGAGCGCACCGCCTGGTGCGGATGGCCATCGGCCGAGTCCGGCACGATCATGCCGTGCCAGTGGATCACCGTCGGCTCGGCGGTGCGGTTCACCACGTCGATGCGGACGCGTTCGCCGCGGCGCAAATCCAGGGTCGGGCCGAGATTGCCGGGTGCCAGGTGCAGCGCGTCGCGGCGGCCGCGCAGCACTTCGCCCACGTAGCGCAGGCCGCGCGTCTTGGGACCTGAACGTATGGCCATCGTGCTCGGCGCGGCGACGATCCGCAAGATCAGATCCGGATCCTCGGCGCCGAATGCTGCGCGTAATGCCGGCGGCGTAGCCAGAGTCGCGCCGCCGGCGCCGAGGGCCTTCAGAACGTTGCGTCGTGTCTGCATGCAAGCCTCATACTTTCGGTCAATCAATGCGACGTCACGCGATTAGATTTGTAAGCTGCGCCGATAACAGCCGACCAACCACCACTGTCGTGAAAGGCCTTCGCACCATGTTTGCCAGACTCCTCGCGCTGCTGCTTTGGCCAACCATCGCAGCGTTGCCCGCATCGGCCCAACAACCGCCGTCGGGAGCCGCCAAGGCGGTCTTTGCCGCCGGCTGCTTCTGGTGTCTTGAAGAAGCCATGGATAAAGTCCCCGGCGTTATTTCGACCACCTCCGGTTACATGGGCGGCAACAGGAAGAGCCCGACCTACGAACAGGTCTCGTCGGGCGCTACCGGTCATGCCGAGGTCGTGCAGGTCGTATACGACCCGAGCAAGGTCAGCTACGAACGGCTGCTCGAGCAATTCTGGCTGAACCACGATCCGACGGTGAAGGACCGCCAGTTTTGCGACGTCGGATCGCAATACCGGCCGTCGGTCTTCTACTATGACGACGAGCAGAAGCGGCTCGCCGAGGCCTCGAAGGCCAAGTGGGACAAGGACAAGCCCTTTAGGCAACCGATCGTGACGCCGATCGTGAATGCGACCGAATTCTGGCCGGCCGAGGGCTACCACCAAGACTACTATCTTAAAAATCCGCTGCGCTACAAGTACTACGTCACCAGTTGCGGCCGCTACGCCCGGCTGAACGAACTCTGGGGCAATCTCAGAAAATAGGCCAAACAGACTCGTTCTGATAAGCGGCGGCCATACACTGAAGGCCGATGAGTTGAACGCGGCAGTCATGTCTACGATCCGCGCCCTTTGTCGGCGATCTGTCGCCACGACTTGCCGCCGTCGTTGCTGATGAATACGCTGCGCTCGAACGTGGCGATCACGTACTGCTGCCGCTCGACAGGGTTCTGCGCGATGTACGCAACAGCGTCGCGCCCTAGCGGTGGCAGCGCCACCTCCGTGCTCTTGGCTGAACTCCAGCCGGTGCGGCTCAACTGGGGCGTACCGGTAAAACTGCTGTACCAGAGTTCGCGCCCGTCGAGGTCGAAGTACACACCCAGCACTTGCCGGCCCGGCACGAGCGCCTTGAAGGTCTGCCCGGCATCGCTGGAAAAGTACAGCCCACTCTTGGTGCCGGCAGCGACAAGTGACGGACTCGACGGATGCACGGCCAGCGCCATCGGCGCATCGGTCAAGCCGCGTGCTTCGGCCTGCTTCCAGTCGGCACCGTCATTCATCGAGTAATACAGCCCCGCCTGGCTCATGCGGGAGTTCGGCGCTGCGTTATAGACATACACCGCGTTGGTGGCGTGGCTGATCGCCATCACATGGAAATCGGACTCGCCTTCGAAACCCAGTTTCTTCCACGTCTTGCCGCCGTCGACGCTCTTGATCAGCCCGAACGGATTGACGAGCCCGCTGCCCGGCGCCGGATGGCCGCTCGAGTACAACGCGCTGCCGCTGCCGGAGAACCCCATGTAATCGTGCTGCGGGCCGGGCGCTTTCGACCAGCGCCCGTTGCTGTAGACCGCCAGACCATGATGGCTCGGCACGAACAACTGCTTGCCGTCGGCGCTGTAAGACAGGCCATGGACGTGCGTCAGCGTGATTTCTTCGGCAAGAGCGACGCGCGGCGTGGCGATGGAGGCGAGCATCAACGTCGCGAACACTGCATAGACAGAGAATTTCTTCATTTCAACTCCTTCAATTGATTTGCCAACCGATAGGGACACTTCAAGTTGCCGCATGACTCCGCTTCCAGAAGACCGACCGCGGCGCTCGCTGCGCTCGCGGCCTCCGCATCAGCAGGTACGCCGCCGGTATCACGAACATCGACAGCAGCGGCGCCGAGATCATGCCGCCGACCATCGGTGCGGCGATGCGCTGCATCACTTCGGAGCCGGTGCCTGCACCCCACATGATCGGGAACAGTCCGGCCAGGATCACCGCCACCGTCATCGCCTTGGGCCGCACGCGCAGCACCGCGCCTTCGCGGATTGCGTCGAGCAGATCGTCTTCGCTGGTGGTTCCCGCATCGATGCGCGCGTTCCATGCCTGCTTCAGATACAGCAGCATGATGACGCCGAACTCGGCAGCGACTCCGGCCAGCGCGATGAAGCCCACCGCCGCGGCGACCGACATGTTGTAGTCGAGCAGGTACAGCAGCCAGATGCCGCCGATCACGGCGAACGGCAGCGCCGCCATGATCAACGCTGCTTCGTCGAAGCGCTTGAAGGTCAGATACAGCAGCACGAAGATGATCAGCAACGTGAACGGCACGACGATCTTCAGCTTCGCGGTGGCGCGCTCGAGAAACTCGAACTGGCCCGACCATGAGATCGAGTAACCGGCCGGCAATTGCACCTTGTCGGCGACTGCGCGCTGCATGTCGCCCACCGCGCCGCGCAGATCGCGCCCGCGGATATCGACGTACACCCAGCCCGCGAGGCGCGCGTTTTCGCTTCTGAGCATCGGCGGGCCATCGGTGATGCGCAGCTCGGCCACATCGGACAACACCAGACGCGCACCGCGCTCGCTGACGATCGGCAGCCGCCGCAGTTTGTCGAGCGAATCGCGCAGCTCGCGCGGATAGCGCACATTGATCGGGAAGCGCTGCAGGCCTTCGACCGTCTCGCCGA
>JBDTQZ010000368.1:0-3495 GCA_039931935.1 Burkholderiaceae bacterium
CGCGTGTCGATGATGCTCCGTTGCTCGACGCCTATTCGACGACAATCGTCAGCGTCGTCGAGCGCGTTGGGCCAGCGGTCGGGTTCGTATCGATTCAGCGCCGCCTAAACTCGGAACAGCGCGCGGAACAGCGCGAAGGCACCAGCCGCCAGGCCGGTGGCACGGGGTCAGGCTTCGTATTCACTCCCGACGGCTACATGCTGACCAACAGCCATGTGGTGCATGACGCCAGCTCGATCCGCATTGCGTTTCCAAGCGGACGCGAGTTCGATGCCGACCTCGTCGGCGAAGACCCGGAAACCGATGTCGCGCTGGTTCGCGTCGGAGCGGGCCACATGCCGATCGCGCAACTCGGTCATTCAGCGCAGCTCAAAGTCGGGCAGATCGCCGTTGCGATCGGAAATCCGCTCGGGTTCCAAAACACGGTGACGACCGGGGTCGTTTCAGCGCTTGGTCGCACGTTGCGCGCTTCGAGCGGCAGACTGATGGACGACATCATCCAGACCGACGCCGCTTTGAATCCGGGCAACTCGGGCGGACCATTGGTCAACTCGGCGGGTGAAGTGATTGGGTTGAACACGGCGATGATCGCGGGCGCGCAGTCTATTTGCTTTGCAACCGGGATCGACACGGTGCGCTGGGTCATTAGCCAGCTCTTCGCCCACGGCAGAGTGAAGCGTGCGTTTGTTGGCATTAGCGGGACTACAGTGCCAATCGACCGGCGCCTGCAGCGCGCATTCGCACTTGATCAGACGAATGGCGTGCGTGTGATCGAGGTGCAGGGGCATTCGCCGGCCAACCTCAGCGGAATCGAGGATGGTGACCTGTTGATAGGCCTCGACGGGACGCCGGTTACCGGCGTCGATACGTTGCAACGAATGCTGAACAGCGATCGCATTGGCAAGCTGTGCGCAGTGCGATTGATACGCCGCGGGCGCTTACTGCACTTCGCAATCACACCGCGCGACGAGCACTGAACTAGATCGAGGTGAGCGCGCGAGCAAGGTCGCGTTGCAGATCGTCGACGTGTTCCACTCCGACCGATAGTCTTACCAATGCATCGCCGATCCCGAGCTGCGCGCGCTGCGCTGGCGGAATCGTCGCGTGCGTCATGATGGCCGGATGCTCTATCAGACTTTCGACGCCGCCGAGACTCTCGGCGAGTGCAAACACTTCGCAATGTTCGAGGAAGCGTCGGCTGCCCGTCAGATCGGTCGTGAGATCGAGCGAGATCATGCCGCCGTAGCCGTGCATTTGTCGGCGCGCAAGCGCGTGATGCGGATGCGACGGCAATCCTGGGTAGCGAACCTGCTTGACCTTCGGCTGTGCTTCGAGCCACCGTGCCAGAGCCAGTGCGTTCTCGCAGTGCCGCTGCATGCGTAGCGCGAGTGTCTTGATTCCGCGCAGCGTCAGAAAACTATCGAACGGGCCAGCGATGGCGCCGACCGCGTTCTGCAAAAAGCCCAATTGCTCGCGCATCGGTGCAAGCCGCTCATCACCGGCAATGATCGCTACGCCGCCGATGATGTCCGAGTGGCCGTTCAGATACTTCGTCGTTGAATGCACGACCACATCGAAGCCGGACTCGAGCGGACGCTGTACCCAGGGGCTCGCGAACGTGTTGTCGGCAACCGTGACGATGTTTCGCGCACGGCAAAGTTTTGCGATCGCTGCAAGGTCAGCCAATTTCAGCAGCGGATTGCTGGGCGTTTCGACCCATACCATCTTTGTCTCGGGTCGCAATGCGGCAGTCAACTGGTCGAGATTCGACATATCGACGAACGTGAATGCATGCCCGGCGCTGCGCTTGCGCACTCGCTCGAACAGTCGAAACGTACCGCCGTACAAATCGTCGCCGGCCACGACATGCGCGCCGGCGTCCAGAGTTTCAAGCACGGTCGCGATCGCCGCCATGCCCGATGCGAACGCATACGCTTGAGCGCCGCTCTCCAGATTTGCCACGCAACGCTCGAGCGCCCAGCGCGTCGGGTTGTGCGAGCGGCCATAGTCGAGTCCCTTGTGCACGCCCGGACTCTGCTGCACGAACGTCGACGTCGCGTAGATTGGCGGCATGATCGCGCCAGTCGACGGATCCGGCGTTTGGCCGGCGTGAATCACGCGTGTAGCAAAGTCGAGCTCGTCAGCTTTGGGTTTCATGTGAGTTTCTTGCGCAAGTGGTTCAATAGATCGAAGCGCGTAACGAGACCATAAAACTGCTTGTCATCGGCGATGATCGCGACCAGGCCGCGATCCAGTATGGCTCGCAAAGTGTCGAGGCTTGCATCGGGCTGCACGGTATCAAGCTTTCTTGTCATTGCTCCGCTGACGGGCGAGTGAAAGCGCGCCGCATCGTCATGTACCGTCAACAGCAGATCGGATTCATCGATCACGCCCAGCAGTTGCTTCTTGTCGAGCACCGGCAGCTGTGAAACCTCTGCCAGTCGCATCCGTTGAAACGCGGTCATCAACGTATCGTTTGGTCCTACGGCGACGACGGCACCTTCATCGAAGCGGCGAGCGATCAGATCACGCAGGTCGCCGAGCCGCTGCCGCTTCAGCAAACCCTGGTCGATCATCCATTGGTCGTTGTAAACCTTCGACAAATAACGAGTCCCGGTGTCGCAGACGAAGCTGACGACCCTTCTCGGTGTTTCTTGTTCGCGACAAAACCGGAGCGCAGTCGCCAACAATGTTCCCGTTGATGAGCCACCGGAAATGCCTTCGGCACGCAGCAACTCACGCGCCGTTGCAAAGCTTTCTTCGTCGCTAATCGAGTACGCGTGTTTGACGCCGCTTAGATCGGCAATGGGTGGGATGAAATCTTCGCCGATACCTTCGACGGCCCAAGACCCGGCTTCGCCGATCTTGCCGCTCTTTACGTACTCGGCGAGGATCGATCCAACGGGATCAGCAAGCACGAACTCCACCGCCGGATCGATCCTGCGGAAGTATCGTGTCAGCCCCGTGATTGTTCCCGCGGAGCCAACACCAACGACGATCGCATCAAGGCGATGTTCGCATTGCTTCCAGATCTCGGGCCCGGTCGTTTGCTCGTGCGCGTCAGGGTTGTCCGGGTTACCGAACTGATTCGCGAAAAACGCGCCAGGAATCTCAGCGGCCAACCTCGCAGCGGCGTCCTGGTAATACTCGGGGTGACCTTTCCCGACGTCCGATCGCGTCAGATTCACTTCGGCGCCGAGCGCTTTCAAATGCAGCACTTTTTCGCTCGACATCTTGTCGGGGACCACGAGCACGACTCGATAGCCCTTCGCGCGCGCGACTAGCGCAAGACCCAAGCCGGTGTTGCCGGCGGTCGCTTCGACAACGGTGCCGCCCGGTTTCAACTCGCCGCGTGGATTGTCGACTTGGATTTCGACTTCAAAGGTCCGGGTATCGGAATCGACCGACGGATTGATGCGTTTGACGACGCCTCGAAACGGGTTGGGAAAGGCTGCCGTGTGGATGTCGGCCGCCTGGCCAAGTTCGACCTCATTG
>JBDTQZ010000369.1:0-3495 GCA_039931935.1 Burkholderiaceae bacterium
TCGGTCCGCAACGTATTGGCATCTTTGATATCAGTTGAAACCCATGCCAGCCCGCTCTCGTCGAGCGCCAGCTTCCAGACACGATCGCTCGATGTCACGCGATCAAATGCCTGCACGACTTGGGCAGCGAGCTCCGCGCTCTCAACCAGAATTCCGAGCTCACTGTTGTACCAAGCCGAGCGCGGGTCGAAGTTCATCGAGCCAATCAACACGGTGCGTTGATCGATTACAAACGCCTTCGCGTGAAGGCTCGCTTCGCTGCCGGAGCCAAGCGATGTCGATCCGCGACTGACACCGATGTCCGGTGCGGCGGTCGGCTTCAATTCGTAGAGCGTCACGCCGTACCTGAGCAATGCTGGTCGATACTTTGCGTAGCCAGCATGTACCAGCGGCACGTCGGTCGCGCTCAGCGAGTTGGTCAGTACGCGCACCTTGACGCCCCGCTCGACCAGGCTCTTCAGAAGATCGGTGCCGCTTTGACCTGGCACGAGGTACGGCGACACCATCAGAAGCGACTGTCGCGTCGCCCGCAGCTGCTCGGCGACCTCGGTCAATACATAGCTTTCGACTTCCGGCGACTTGTCGGCGTCGAACTTCGATACCGGATCAACCACCGCGTGCGCAGTCGCCCAGACCGTCGCACGCCGACCGCCGAGCAGATCGCCGACCGGGTCACTCTTCTTGAGCGAGATGCCGTAGGTCGACGCCTTGATCTGTTCGATGCGTTTGGCGAGCTCGGCGAGGCGTGCGGGCACGGTGTCTTTGCTGGCACCCTCGGGTGCCGTGATCGGCAACGCCCATTCGCTGTTCCAGTAGCGATCGAAGCTGCGCGAGATCTCGCGAGTCACCGGGCCCAGCGTCAAGACGTCGAGGTCCGCGAACAGCGTCTCGCTCGGGCCGCTGAAATATTTGTTGCCCAGGTTCCGGCCTCCGACGATCGCGCCGACGTTGTCCGCAATCCAGGCCTTGTTATGCATGCGACGATTCAAGCGCTCGCCGTCAGCGATGAACTCGATCAACCGCGCTGGCGCAAAGCCGCGCCCAGCGAAGGGATTGAAGACGCGCACTTCGATGCCTGGCACCGAAGCCAGCAGAGCGAGGTCGAGTCCTTGTCCTGACCCGTGAAGGTCGTCGATAAGCAGGCGAACGCGAACGCCACGCCGGGCAGCATCGATCAGCTCACCCAACAATAACGTGCCGCTTTCGTCGTTAAAAACAGCGTAGTACTGAACGTCGAGTGTGCGAGCTGCACGCTGTGCGAGTCCGACACGCGCCGAAAATGCCTCCACGCCCTGGCCCAGTAGCAGCAGACCCGACTGCGTGCCGGAGACGTTGCGCGGGCGCATCGCGATGACCTGCTTTCCCAGGGGTGTCGCTTCGGGCATCGTTATCACGTACGACGGTGTCGGCGGTTCCTTCGGTTTGGGCGTGGTCGTGCATCCCGTGACCGCCGACAGAATCGCCAGGCCGAACCAGATCGCCTTTAAACGTAACCGCAGCACGTTGTTCATGCAGCTAGTGTCGATTAATTAAGCAGTTGCGATCGCCTCGTATGCGAACGCGCGGACTAACAATTTGGAGGACCGCACAGCAGGCTTAAGGCGTAACGAACTCGTCCGCTCAAGCCGCCTTTAACGCTACGACGCCAATGACCACCGCCCCGACTCCGGCCCAGCGCCGAGCCGTCAGCTTTTCCCGCAGCAATCGCGCGCCGATCAGAGTGGCAAAGAGCACCGATGTCTCTCTCAGCGATGCAACCAGCGCTACAGGCGCCCGGGTCATGGCCCACACGGATATCGCGTAAGCGCCGGCCGACAGCGCGCCGCCGATAAGCCCATGCCAGCGTCTCTCGACCAGGGCTTCGGTAAACGCTCGCTTTCGCGTCACCAGCATGTAGAGCGAAAACGGAATCGAATCGAGCACGAAGAGCCATGCGATGTACGCCCACGGGTCACCGGCGAGACGCGCGCCGGTACCATCGATGATCGTGTAGGTGGCGATCACGGCTGCGTTTGCGAGGGCGAAGCGGACGGCCCGCCCATGGCCTGCAAGCAAAGGTGCGTTGCCCGTCGGCCGCAGCGCCAGTGCAATCACTCCCATTGAAATGAGCAGCATGCCGAGCCAGCTGATCGGTGCTGGCAGTTCGCGCAGCCAGAGGATGCCGAGCACCGCGGTGATCAGCGGCGCGACACCTCGCATCAGCGGATATACCAGCGACAGCTCACCGGTGCGATACGCGTTGACCATCAGGAAGTAGTACGCCAGGTGCGCAATGATCGAGGCGAAGATGTACGGCCAGCTCGCCGGGGCCGGCAGCGGGACAATGAGCAAGAACGGAATGCCGATCAAGCCGGCGCCGGCGACGATGGTCGCGGTGTCGAGCAGGACGTCACTGCCGCCTTTGATCATCGCATTCCACGACGCATGCAGCAGTGCCGCAAACAGCACCGCAAGGGTGACTTCGAGACTCAAGATGCGAGGCTCAAAGCGGCAAAACAGCGTCGGGCGCGGTGTAAGGAAGATTCAGCGCCTTGGCGACCGCCTTGTAGGTGACTTTGCCTGCCGCGATGTTCAGGCCTGCCTTCAGGTGCGGATTTTCCGACAGCGCGCGGCGCCAGCCTTTGTTGGCTAACTGCAGTGCGAACGACAGCGTGGCGTTATTCAGCGCATAGGTCGACGTGCGCGGCACCGCTCCCGGCATGTTGGCGACCATGTAATGCACGACGCCGTCGATGACGTACGTCGGATCGGCGTGAGTCGTGGGACGCGATGTCTCGCAACTGCCGCCCTGGTCGATCGCTACGTCGACGATCACAGAGCCGCGCTTCATTTGCGGCAGCATCGCTCGCGTGACGAGCTTCGGAGCTTCCGCCCCAGGAATCAGCACGCCTGAGATCACAAGATCGGCGCGTAACACTTCACGCTCGACGTTGTCCCGATTCGAAAATATCGTCATCACGCGCGCACCGAGCATCGAGTCGATGCGCCGCAGTGCGTCGATCGAAGTATCGATAACGGTCACTTCGGCGCCGGTGCCAACCGCCATTTGAGCGGCGTTGCTGCCGACCATGCCGGCGCCAAGAATCAAGATGCGGCCCGGTGCTACACCGGCGACTCCCCCCAGCAGCATGCCCATACCGCCCGCGTATTTTTCGAGACAACGCGCGCCCGCCTGCACCGACAAACGACCGGCCACTTCGGACATCGGCGCCAACAGCGGTAGTCCGCCGGTAGGCGAAGTGACGGTTTCATACGCGATGCAGATTGCGCCGCTCTTCAATAAATCAGCCGCTTGTTCGGGGTCGGGCGCCAGATGCAGATACGTAAAAAGGATCTGGCCTTCGCGCAGCATCGCGCGTTCGATGGCTTGCGGTTCCTTGACCTTGACGATCATCTCTGCGCGCGTGAAGACTTCTTCGGCACTTGCGGCGATCTGCGCTCCCGCACGCCGATAGTCATCGTCGGTCGCGCCGATGCCCGCGCCGGCGTCGGTTT
>JBDTQZ010000370.1:0-3492 GCA_039931935.1 Burkholderiaceae bacterium
GTTTACGACCATCTGGCCCATCTGGTCGTGCACGCCACGCTGCATGCACACGGGCACCACCACGACAACGCCGTCGCCGCGCGGGCGCTTGCGGTGCGGGAGCGGAAAATTCTGAAATCGCTCGGCAAGCGCCCACCTTACTGATCGGATTTCGGAACGATTATTGTCAAATCAAGGTCGTGTATTCTGAATTTGTCCCAACCGTCAGGAGGGTAGTCGGCACGCCGATAGCTCTCCTTCCTGCATGTCCGAACCTCCGCCTAGCCGTCGTTTACCGTCTCACAAGCACAAGACCCTGCTCGAACGCCTGACGGCTTTTATCTTCCGCGAGCCTGAGAATCGCGAAGAGCTGCTGCAGGCGCTGCACGATGCGCACGAGCGCGACCTGCTCGACGCCGATGCGCTGTCGATGATCGAAGGCGTGCTGCAGGTTTCAGAGTTACGGGCGCGCGATCTAATGATCCCGCGCTCGCAAATGGACGTCATCGACATCTCGGAACCGCCGCAGGCTTGGATTCCCTTCGCTATCAGTACTGCACATTCGCGCTTTCCAGTTATCGAGGACAGCCGCGATCAGGTCGTCGGAATCTTGTTGGCCAAGGATCTGTTGCGCTACTACGTCGAGGCCGATTTCGATTTGCGCGCGAGCTTGCGCCCGGCCATTTTTATCCCGGAGAGCAAGCCGCTTAACGTGTTGCTTCGTGACTTTCGTACCCATCGCAACCACATGGCGATCGTCGTAGACGAATACGGCGGCGTCGCGGGCCTGATTACGATCGAAGATGTCCTCGAACAAATCGTGGGCGACATCGAAGACGAACACGACCTGGATGAGAACGACGGGGCGATCGTCGCAGAAGGCGAAGGCCGCTTTCGTGTAAACGCTCTGACGCAGATCGGCCAGTTCAACGCCCGGTTCGACACGCAACTGTCGGATTCGGCGTTCGACACGATTGGAGGCTTGCTGACCGAGCGGCTCGGCCGCGTGCCCAAGCGCGGCGACGTCGTTGACCTCGACGACCTCCGGTTTGAAGTGATGCGCGCCGATGCGCGCCGCCCGCATCTGTTCCTGGTGACCCGGTTGCCGAAAAAAACGGTGGTCGAAGAGTTTTCCGCCACCGAAGAACACAAGCACCCGGCGTAACCGCCACTCGCGCGTCGTTTTACGCCGGCGCGGCTCAAGCGGGCACAATGCTGCGCCCTCAGTCGTTCGCGATCCGGAATGAACGCCCTTCGTTTGTCGCCGCTCTTGGCGTTGCTGCTCGGCGCCATTCACGCCTGCTCGTTCGCGCCATGGAATTTGCCATGGCTCCAGGTTTTGGCGTTAGCCGCGCTGTTCGCGCTCGACGCGCGTGCGATGTCGGCCAGAAGCGCGGCGCTTTTTGGCTTCGCCTTCGGGATGGGATGGTTCGGCGTCGGCATCTCGTGGGTGTACATCAGCATGCACGTCTACGGACTGATGCCGGCGATATTGGCGGGCGCCGCGACGGCGGCGTTCTGCGCATATCTGGCGCTGTACCCGGCGCTTGCGCTCGGCCTTGCGCACGGAGCGTTCAGCAGCGTGACGTGGCGGTTGTTGCTCGGGCTGCCCGTGTTCTGGATGCTCTCGGAATGGCTGCGGGGCACGGTGTTCACCGGATTTCCGTGGCTTGCCAGTGGTTACGCGCATACCGACGGTCCATTGGCCGGATGGGCGCCGACGCTGGGTATGTACGGCATCACGCTGATGGCGGCGTTGCTGGCCGGCGCTTTGAGTTTGTTGACATTGCCGAAGCGCCGCTACGGCTGGGTGGCAGCGGCGTTCGTGATCATCATTGGCGGTGGATGGTTCGGCCGCACGCAGTCATGGACTGCACCCGCTGGTTCACCGATCAGCGTGCGTCTGGTCCAAGCCAACGTTGCGCAAAACCTGAAGTTCCAGCCCGACGGCATTGCGCGCGCGTTCACGACGCACTTCACGCTGATGCAAGGGCCGGGTCAAGGAAAAGCGGTCGATCTGGTTGCGCTGCCTGAATCGATCTTCCCGGTGCCGATACAGCATGTGCCGCCGTCGTATTTGCAGGCGTTGCGCGACTTCGCGCAGCAGAATAGGACCGCGGTGATCTACGGAGTTTTTCTGGAGGAACCACGCGGTCACTATTTCAACAGTGCCGTCGGTTATGCATCCAATGAGGCACCGGACGACTCGAGCTTGCGCCGCTATAGCAAGCGCCATTTGGTGCCCTTCGGCGAGTTCATCCCGCCCGGCTTCAGATGGTTCGTCGATATGATGAAGATGCCGATCGGCGATCAGCAGCGTGGTACGACGGCGCAGCCGCTCGCACTTGCCGGCCAGCAGGTGGCGGTCAACATCTGCTACGAGGATTTGTTCGGCGCCGAAATCATTGATGCATGGCATACGGCTGGCCCGGCGCCGACGCTGATGCTGAACATCTCAAACCTCGCCTGGTTCAACGATTCGCTCGCTCTTCCACAACACCTGCAGATCTCACGCATGCGTGCGCTTGAAACGCAGCATCCGATGCTGCGCGCGACCAATACCGGCGCCACCGCGATCATCAACGCGCGCGGCGAAGTCGAAGCGCAGCTACCGTATCTGACGGCCGGTGCGCTGAACGGCAAGGTGCAGGGCCACCAAGGGATGACGCCTTTTATCCGTTACGGAAACCGGCCCGCGCTGTGGCTGGCGGGGTTCTTGTTGCTGGTGGCCCTGCTGAAGCGACGAAGCGATCGAATGACGGACTGATCCGTACAATCGTCACGCGATGATGACGTTTCAGGAAACGATTCTGCGGCTGCAAAAATACTGGGCCGAGCATGGCTGCGCGTTGCTGCAGCCGCTCGATCTGGAAGTCGGCGCCGGCACTTCACACCCAGCGACTTTCTTGCGGGCAATCGGGCCCGAGCCTTGGCGCGCCGCTTACGTGCAACCGTCGCGGCGCCCGAAAGATGCGCGCTACGGGGAAAATCCGAATCGCCTGCACCAGCATCACCAATATCAAGTGGTGCTGAAGCCGTCGCCGACTGACATCCTCGACGTGTATCTCGGGTCGCTTGCGGCGCTGGGGATCGATCCGCTGGTTAACGACATCCGCTTCGTCGAGGACAACTGGGAAAACCCAACGCTCGGCGCATGGGGGCTCGGGTGGGAAGTTTGGATGAACGGGATGGAAATCACGCAGTTCACGTATTTCCAGCGGGTAGGCGGACTCGAGTGCCAGCCGATCACCGGCGAGATCACCTACGGGATCGAGCGACTCGCGATGTACCTTCAGAACGTCGACAACATTTTCGACCTTGAATACTGCACGTGGCGTGATCGCGGCACCCTGCGCACGTTACGGTATGGCGATGTGTTTCACCAAAATGAGGTCGAGCAGAGTCGCTACAACTTCGAGGCAAGCGACCCTAACGTATTGCTCACCGAGTTCAACCTGTTCGAGGCCGAAGCGAAGCGTCTGATGGAAGCCGAGCTCGCGCTTCCCGCGTATG
>JBDTQZ010000371.1:0-3486 GCA_039931935.1 Burkholderiaceae bacterium
AAGAAGTTGTCGCTCACCAGCGGCCTCGTCGTTGCGAAAGAGAATTTCCTCGCGAGCAATGGGGATCGAAGTGCCCCGTTGTAGCACGGCTATAAACTGATCTTGCACGTCCGTCGGGGAGAATTCTCGCTTCACGATCTCCGAAGCTTTTCCCGGAAGCTCCGGATATGCTGCCCGGAGCTTCTCGTCGCACGTTGCCACGTCGGATGCTAACGCGAACGGCGCAACGAGCAGCCCAAGCGGGCCGAGAGGCCCTCCGAAAGCGTTGCGCATTCCTCCGAGCGTTGATCCTTCTGCATCGACCCAATTGCTTGTGACAACTGCCGTGTCGGCCTGCGGCGGGGCCACGATTGCTACGCCGATACCATCGGGTGACAGGAGATAAGGTGCCGACTTGGTGGTCGCGCAAGCGGCAACAGCTCCAAGTGCACCCACACTTGCTGCGAAGACGCCTCGACGTAACCAGACAGTCGCGTGCTTGCAGGTTTTCATATGCAATCGTCGGAATCAACGGAAACGCTGTCTGACGCCTAACGAACCAAGGTAACCGGCGACCACCAAGGCGCGTAGCGCCGCCGGTGGGCGTCCGTGTTGACCGCGTGGTTAGGCGGCATTGGTCCGCTGCAAATCGCAGCTATTTCTTCGGTGCCGGCGGTGCCGCCGGCGCTTGGGGCGGCGCCGCAGGCGCATCGGCATTCCAGGTGTCGCGGATGTAAAGCCACTTTCCATCCTTCTTGCGAGAGACAGAGAGAAACTTGCCGGTCTCGACGACGGCGCCCTTGACGGTGACCTTATACGTACCTGATTCCCAACCCATGTTGCCCGAGACACCAACATCGGTTTTGGGATTCAACGCGAAAACTGCGCCGGCGGCCTTCGAGTCAGCGATGTCCTTGGTGAAATATTGCAGAATTGCCGCCCGGCCGCTCACGCCAGATGCACCCGGCGGAAGTAGTAGTGCGTCTTCGGCATACAGTGCGGCCACCGCTTTCGCGTCGCCACCGTTATACGCTTTACCCCAGCTTTTGGTTTGCGCGCGGATGGCAACCTCATCCGCGTTGGCCGGTGAGCCGGCGTGCGCAAGGCCTGTTATCGAGCCCACCAACGCGACGATTCCGACAGCAAACCACGACATCCTCATGGAACGATTCATTCGCTTCCTCCCCGTTTAGGTTTGAAATCGCAGCCGCCGGACCGCGCCGATGAATGATACGCGTCTGGCAGCGGCGTTCTGATCGGTCGCGTTGCCGCCTAACGAACCAAGTTAACCGGCGCGCCAGCGTGGCGCAAATAAAGGAACGCGTAGGCTTGCATTCGCTCATGCGATAGAAGCCACGCCGGTGGCGCGTCCGGTTGAACGAGAGGTTAGGCAGCACGACCATTCTAGAACCAGCGCGGCGAAGCGATGAGCGCCCATGCACCGTCACCGAGCAAGAACTGGACGAATAGCGCGAGCGCCCAAAAGGCTGGAAATTCCCAACCCCCATCTTTGTTTGAGAATATCCAGCCATTCTTGCCGTGGACCGCGACGATGGTACCGAGGATCAATGGAATCAGCAGGAGCGCGACGTACCGTGGCATGAACCCGATGATCAGCGCTGTGCCGCCTGCGAGTTCGGCTGTCATGGTGATGTAGGCAAGCGCCCCAGGAAGACCCAGTGACTTGAAGTAACCGTAGGCCCCCGCAGGTTTGAATACGAGTAGCTTTAAAAGGCCGTGAGCGAGGAACAAGGTACCCAGCGCGACACGCAGGATCAAGGCAGCCCATGGGGCCGTTGCGGCATCAATCATGTTCCCTCCTCGCGGTGGTGATCAGTCCATCCCTGAGATGCGGTTGTGCTGCCTAACGAACCAAGGTAACCGGCGACCACCAAGGGGCGCAGCCCCGCCGGTGGGCGTCCGTGTTGACCGCGAGGTTAGGCATCGGGCTGTGTGCGAAGAAAAGGGCGTGCGTAGATGGCGAGGCAGTTCACAGAGTTGAATTGAGGCGTAGCGCCTCCAGACGAAGCGCTATCTTTTGCTCAAGTTCAATCAGCTTGAGCTGCAGTTGCCGGCGCTCGGTCGGGTCTGAGGCGGCCTCGATCGATGCCTTCAGGCGTGCGCGCTCATGAAACCACTCAATTTCAGCTGGAACGACGCCAGCATCTTTAAGGATTTTCATGGGCATGCGAAGTGCCTCGGGCGTTGATTTCCAGCCTGGATCTTCGAGCAAGGGCTTGCCATAGCTCTTCGCCTGGCTAAGCTCGCCCGACTCGGCGGCTTCTTTGAGATGACGGGCGATCTCTTCATCGAGAGTGCGCATGTAGCACCGTGAGTTAGATGCCTAACGTTTGACGCGAGCGGCGGCCCGGAAGCAAGTGGAGCTTACTGGAGGACGTCCGCTCGATGGAGGCGTTAGGCCTCGGCGTGGAAGAAGCGGGGGTAGAGTTCACGCGCTGACTCCAGCGATCCGGCCGCAGAAGGCAACGAAAACGATGGGGTCTGGCGCTACTGCCACGATGCGCCAGGAGCATTGAACTTAGCATGCCGACGCGCAGCGGCAAGAGCGACGCGTGAGCGTCTAGTAGTCCAACACTGTTGTGAGAGTGAACTGGTGAAGCGGTCCGGGCATCGAAGCGCCCACAGCAGCGACATGCCGGGTCGGCTCATCCCTTCGGCGACGCCGGCGCCGGTGCTCCCGGCAGGGGTGAGGACCAGCGCACGATCTTGCCGTCCCTGAACTTGATCGTGTAGCTCGTCATCCGGTGGTCTACGCCTTGGGCACGGAATGCGTCGCTGCGAATCTCCGCGCGCCCCGTCACGGTGTCGCCGGAGCCTTCCACCGACGTGAGAGATGCCTGGAAGTGGTCTGCGATGTTCTTTTCGAACGCGCGCCTTAAGGCGGCCTCCCCAACGCATGGGGGACTGCATGATCCATCTTCTCGCACGGCATCCGAGGCGAAGAACTTCATCAAGCCATCCAGGTCGCCGCGGTTGCGGGCGTCGATGGCCTGGCGAAAGATCGAAACCGAGTCAGCTTGACCAAAGCCGATGGGGGCGCCACAGCCCGCGATGGCGAAAACCATAGACAGGCAAGCGCAAACGCGATTGCTCATCGGTTCTCTCCTCTTAGAAGTGCACTTTAGGCTGACTGCAAAAAGAATAAGCTGCGGCTGCCTGAAAAGCAATATGAGAGTGTGTCGATTGTGACCTCAAGAGTGGGATTGCCGGGCGCCCACGCAAGAGCAGACCGCCAGCGAGCCGAGGTGCTCTCGAGACTCAGGGAGCGCGCCCGACTGAAGCGACCCGAGCGTGAGGGCACCGACGTGCGCGCTGTGCCGAAGAAGATGGCGGGCCATAGCCTGCGTTCACGCGAGCGGAGAGCGAACCCGCGCAGCGAGAAGCGACAGCAGGCGCGCGGAGCAAGCGCGCCAAGCACCTGCGACTCACGGGGCCTAACGAACCAAGGTAACCGGCGACCACCAAGGCGCGAAGCGCCGCCGGTGG
>JBDTQZ010000372.1:0-3466 GCA_039931935.1 Burkholderiaceae bacterium
GTGCGGCTCGGTCAGGCAAAACGCACCGAGCATTTTTCCCTGAGCCAATGGGACCAGATATTTCCGCTTTTGCGCGTCGTTCGCCCAAGCTAGCAGAATGGCGCACACCGGGCAATTGTTCACACTGATAATGGTAGAGGTCGCGCCATCGCCGGCGGCGATTTCTTCGAGCACGATGGCCAGTGCCGTGCTGTCCATTCCCGCGCCGCCATACTGTTCGGGTACTGCGACGCCGAATGTGCCGAGTGCCGCCAGCTCGGCCAGTGCTTGCTTCGGAAACGTCGCGCTGCGATCCCATTCGGCTGCGAACGGAGCCAGGCGATTGGATGCAAACTCGCGCAGCGAATCGCGCAACAGGCGATGCTCGTCAGTTTGCATCGCACTTCATTAGACGGTTTTGCGAGGCGCACCCTTGTAGGTCAACCAGTCGACGCGCCGCTTCAATACGGTTCCCACGATGATGCCGGCGATCAGTGCGGCGAGTAGCAATGGGCCGCCGCCTACGACAGTGAGAACGAGTGCGACATCGCGCGCACAACTCAGTGCCCGATACCCTGGGCACCATAGAGAGCTGACGTAGACGCCAAGCGCGAGCCAAGTCAGAATCGCGACTGCGAGCGCTCGCGACAATGATTGCTTGATGCCGGAGACATTGCTGGCGGCCTTCCGGTACAGCAGCAACGCGAACAGCATCGACAGCAAGCCTGGAACGATGATGAATACCCACGTCGGCACGCGCGCCTCGACCGCGAAGTCGCGCATTACGGCTTCAACCAGCCCGGCGCCGAGCAGGGAACAAATTCCAAATACGAGCATCGCGAAAATGGTTACTGGCATGGGATGCGCGCGGTCACTTCAATTTCGATCTTCATCCGTGCATCGACCAGGCCGCAGATGATCGCCGTCGCTGCCGGCCGGGCCTTGGCGAAGTACTGGCCGAAGATCGGCGCAAGGTGCTCGAACGATGCTGCGTCGGTCAGGTAGTAGTGCACGCGAATCACGTCATCGAGCGTGCAATCCGCTTCGCGCAGAGCGGCCGCAACGTTGCGAAAACACTGATGAGTTTGTGCAGTGACGTCTTGATCGATCGTCATCGCCGCGTAGTCAAACCCCGTCGTGCCCGATACGTGTACATAGTCGCCGTCCACGACGGCCCGACTGTAGCCGGCAACCGCTTCGAAGGACGAGCCGGACGATATCCGGCGACGCTGATACGACGTTGCTACCAAGACAACTGCTCGCCGTTGTAGTTGATGAACTTTCCGTTCGAAGAGTCGTTGGCGGAGGCGAGAATTCGGCGCATGCCTTCGACGCTCGTCTTTACATCGATATCGGCACTGCCGCCACCCATATCGGTACGCACCCAGCCCGGATGAAACGCGATGCATACGACGCCTTGCGGTCCATACTCGAGGCTCGCCGCCTTTAATGCCGCATTCAAAGCCGCCTTGCTGGTGCGGTACAGCCAGCTCGCGGTGCTCGTCATCAGCGACAGCGAACCCATGCGGCTCGACAAAACGGCGAGCTTGCCGCGCGACGCGATCAACGCGGGTGCCAGCGCTGGAATCAGCTGCATCGGCGCACGCACGTTGGTATGCATCACCGCGTCGAAGTCCAGACCGCCCGGCGACGTAACCGCCTGGCCGCGTGGTCCGGCAACTCCGGCGTTGATGATTGCTATGTCGATTTTTTCGTTCGCCATCTTGTCGCCGAAATCGAGCACTGCGCCCTCGTCGAGCATGTCGAGCACGGTCGGTTTCGCGCCGAGTTCGCGCAACCTTGCACCCGCTTCCTCGGACCGATGAGTGGCGATCACGCGGCTGCCCTCGGCCGCATATTGCCGAACAAACTCGAGGCCGATCCCGCGCGACGCACCGACGACCAGTACGGTAGCCATTAGCGCTCCGACTGCACAAGTCTGACGGCAACTGCAGCGAACAATGTCCCGCCGATCGCGTTCAGCACGCGCCGGGTTACGCGGCTCGCACCGAACGCTCGCATGCGGTGCGCAAGTGCAACCAATGCCAATAGAAAAAGCGCTCCGCCAGCAACAAATACCGCGCCGAGAAACAAGAATGCGGCGGTCTTGTTCGGTGCGTCGGCCGAAATGAATTGAGGTAACAGTGCGAGAAAGAACAAAGCTACTTTCGGATTCAGCACGTTGGTCAAAAATCCCTGCGCGAAAACATGCATCGATGACGCGGGTGGCGTTGCCGCAAGCAGCGGCGGCGGCACATCGCGCACCGCTGCGCGCAACATGCCCCATGCGAGCCACAGCAGATACGCGGCACCCAGCCACTTTATCGCTGTGAATGCGAGCGCCGAGGCTGCGAGCAACGCCGCAAGCCCAAGGGCGGCCGCGACGGTATGAACAACGCATCCCGCCGTGATCCCGAGCGCCGCGGCTATTCCGGTGCGCCATCCGTGCTGCAGCGTGCGGCTTAGTGTGAACAGCATGTCGACGCCGGGCGTCGCGTACAACACGAACGCCGTGACTACGAAGAGGGGAAGATCGTGCGTACCGAACATCTAGTGGCCTAGAGCAGCTCGATCGCCATTGCCGTGGCCTCGCCGCCGCCGATGCAAAGCGCCGCGACCCCTCGCTTGCCCCCCGTTTTCTTCAACGCGCCGAGCAGAGTCGTAACGATGCGTGCGCCTGATGCGCCGATCGGGTGACCCAGCGCGCAGGCGCCACCATGCACGTTGACCTTGTTATGCGGCAGCTTAAATTCGTTCATCGCGGCCATCGTCACCGCAGCGAACGCCTCGTTGATTTCCCATAGGTCGACGTCGCCGCTCGTCCAGCCGATTCTCTTCAGCAGCTTTTCGATCGCGCCGATCGGTGCCGTGGAAAACCACTCGGGCGCAGCGGCGTGGACCGTGTGCGCAAGCACGCGCGCAACCGGCCGCGCAGCACCTTTTTCGGCAGTCGACTGCCGCATCATCACCAACGCCGCCGCGCCGTCCGAGATCGACGACGCGTTCGCGGCAGTGATCGTGCCGTCTTTCTTGAACGCGGGTTTCAGGCCGCGAATCTTGTCGAGCTTGGCTTTGAACGGCTGCTCATCCTTGTTCACTTCAATGCTGCCGCCCTTGCCGGCGACCGAGACCGGGGCGATCTCCCACGCGAAGCTGCCGTCGTTGTTGGCCTTGATCGCGCGTTCGGTTGACGCGATCGCAAACTCGTCCTGCTGCTCGCGCGTGAAGCAGTACTTCGCGACGCAGTCCTCGGCGAAGACGCCCATCGCTTTGCCGCGCTGGTATGCATCTTCGAGCCCGTCGAGCGCCATGTGATCGAAAGTAGTTACCGCGCCGTACCGATAGCCCTTGCGCGCGTTGACCATCAAGTGCGGAGCGTTGGTCATGCTCTCCATGCCGCCGGCGATGACCACGTCAGCGCTGCCTGCCACGAGCATGTCGTGCGCGAACATCATCGCGCGCATGCCCGAGCCGCACATCTTCGACA